>NZ_AAWL01000006.1 GCF_000169155.1 Thermosinus carboxydivorans Nor1 | reverse complement strand
ATGTAACCATTAATATTTTTCCGCATAATGAAGACTTGCTGGCTTTGCCGGAATATATCCGCTTTTTGCGTGACATTGGCGTAGACGGCATTATCATTTCCGATCTGGGGGTGTACCGCATTGCCCGCCAGGTGGCGCCTGATCTGCCCTTGCATATTAGCACCCAGGCCAACAATACTAACTGGTCGGCCGTCCTCTGCTGGCAGGAACTTGGCGCCCGCCGGGTGGTCCTGTCCAGGGAAATCTCACTGGCAGATATTCGGGTTATTCGCCAAAAGGTGGATATCGAGCTTGAAGCTTTTGTGCACGGGGCCATGTGCATTTCTTACTCGGGGCGCTGTCTGCTCAGCAACTATTTCACCGGCCGCGACGCCAACCGGGGAGAATGCACCCAGGCATGCCGCTGGAAATACTATGTCATGGAGGAAACGCGGCCCGGCCAGTTTTTCCCCGTTTTGGAAGATGAGCGGGGAACGTATATTTTTAATTCCAAAGACTTGTGCCTGTTGCCGCATATCCCTGCGCTTACGGAGACCGGACTGGATAGCTTTAAGATTGAGGGACGAATGAAGAGCGTGCACTATGTGGCGACAGTGGTGAAAGTTTACCGGCAGGCTATCGACAGTTATTTCGCTGACCCCGATCACTATGAGGTTCGGCCCGAATGGTGGGAAGAACTGCAGAAAATCTCCCACCGCCCTTATACGACGGGATTTTATTTTAGTAAAACAACGCATGAGGATCAAATTTATAGCGGCGCCACTTATAAACAGACCCATGATTTCATCGGGCTGGTTAGGAGTTATAATCCTGCAACCGGCATGGCGCTGGTCGAACAACGCAATAATATGAAAGTGGGCGAGGAAATTGAGGTCTTCCAACCTAGTGGGCCTACTTTCCGGCAGCGTATTGCCGCAATGTTTGACAGCGAAGGCAACGCTATCGATGCCGCGCCGCATCCGCAGCAGCTTGTTACCATGCCTATGAGTCAGCCCGTTGCCGAATACGCCATGCTGCGGCGGGAAGTGAAGGCGCATGGCTGAGTCTGTTTACATCCGTGTAGCGCCGCAGTATATTAATTTTGTCAATCAGATTATGGAGGGCTATGAGTATTTGGGTGTGGTCACTACCGTCAACCGGACGGAAGGTCTGCTGGTCGTGCGGGCAACGCCTGACACATGCGCTGATGTCCGGGAAATTCTTAGGAAATTGCCGCTGCCAATCGAGTTTGTATAATTTTACCATGTTTAGCCATACTACACCGTGAGGTGACGGTATGGCTTTTCATGTTTTCCGCATTTACCGCCTGCTTATGGCTGTTTTTTTGCTATTTGGGGCATTGGTGGTGCGGCTGTTTTATCTGCAAATTATCGATGGTCCGCTCCTGACGGCGCAGAGTGTTGGCATGCGCGTTCAGGAAGTGCCAGTGGAAGTGGCCAGGGGCGAAATTCTTGATCGCAATGGTCAGCCACTTACCAACACGGCCCAGCACTTCAGCGTGGTCGTCTTTCCTGAACAAATCGTGAGCGTTAGCCAGACCGCCGCCCAGCTGGCGGTCGTTACCGGCCTGCCGCGCGAGAATATTCTTGAGCAGCTGGCGCAAGCCGGGTATCCATTTAAAATGAAGACCGATCTTGATGCCGTTACCGCTCAAAAAATTAACGGGCTCCATTTACCCGGAGTGTTGTGTGTGGCGGAAAAAAAACGGTATGGTTCCAGTGCGCTGGCCGCTCATATTGTAGGGTATATTAATCAAGCGGACAATAAAGGTGTCAGCGGTATCGAGGGCATGTATGACGAAATCCTGCGCGGCAACCAGCCCGAGTATGTAGCGGCGGTAGTTGACGCCGGCCAGCGGCTCATTCCAGGTCTTGGCTACAAACGTATTCGGCTCAATAACGGCGCGGCGCCCAGTAATGTAGTCCTTACTATTGACAGCCGTATTCAAAAGATTGTGGAAGGAGTAATGGATCGGCATGTGCCTAAAGGCGCGGTGGTGATTCTTAGACCATCGACCGGTGAGATTTTGGCCTGTGCTTCCCGGCCAAACTTTGACGCCAATAACCTGGGCGATTATTTACAGCACGTTACTGCGCCGCTCTTAAACCGCGCTTTGGCCGCCTATCAGCCTGGCTCGGTCTTTAAGCTGGTGGTAGCGGCAGCTGCCCTGGAAAGTGGCGCTGTACGGCCGCAAGATATCTTTTATGACCAGGGTTATATTGACGTTGGGAGCTTACGTTTTAAAGGATGGGATTATGAGCGGGGTCCACGGGGCCGATTAACCTTTACCGACGCAATAGCCTACTCCAGCAATCCGGTATTAATTGAAGTGGCTCTTCGGTTAGGCCCGGCTAAAGTTATTGAATACGCGCATAAGCTGGGGTTTGGTCAGCATACCGGGCTTAATTTTGAAAGCGAGGCCGATGGCAATCTGCCTGCGGCCGATGCACTCTATCCGGGAGATTTGGCCAATCTGGCCATCGGCCAGGGACTTTTAGAAGCCACGCCGCTACAGGTTGCATCCCTGGTGGCTACGATTGTTAATGACGGGGTAAAAGTAGAGCCTTATATAGTCAGTAAATTTACCTCACCGGAAGGCGTCGTAATTAAACAATTTCCCGTTTCGCGGGGCGTTCGTGTTTTGTCCCGCGCTACAGCCGCCGAACTGCGGGCGATGATGCTGGCGGTGACGCGCTATGGGACGGGGCAGGCTGCTTATGTAGACGGCATCGGTTCGGCAGGCAAGACCGGCTCCGCGGAAACAGGCCGGACCGATGGCAAAGGCAAAGGGATTAACCATGCCTGGTTTGCCGGCTACGCACCGCTGGAAAATCCGCAATATGTAGTCGTTGTTTTTGTCGAAGAGGGAATGTCCGGCGGCGATGTGGCGGCGCCTGTTTTCCGGGAGATTGTGGCGGAAATATATGCTAATACGAATGGAAATTCGGTTAATGCGCGTTAACGGATTTTTAAAATGGGACCGGAACTTTTTGACTATGGCTATGGGCCGTTTCGGTGGGGCGTGTCAAGCGGCGACGAAGAATGGAGGAAGGATTGATAATGGTGCAAGATTTTTAGCAATTATAGATAAATTTAAGAAGACAATTTGCTTGTTTTAAATAATAATTATTATTGGCAAATTGAAATCTATATGGTAAAATTGAATTGAAAAATATGGCAGTGAAAACTACATAAGGAAGCTAAAGGAAGGAAGATGGATAATGGAAAAACGGAAAAATGTTATTACTTTTAAAGGTAATCCGCTAACTTTGCTTGGACCGGAAATTAAAGCGGGTATGAACGCGCCGGATTTCACCGTATTGTCGACAGCGCTTGAACCGGTAAAACTAAGCGACTATCAAGGCAAAGTGCGTATTATCAGTGTAGTGCCTTCAGTAGATACTCCGGTATGCGATATGCAGACGCGCCGCTTTAATGAAGAGGCGTCTGAACTTAGTGGGGCAGTTGTCCTTTCTGTCAGCGTCGATTTACCGTTTGCTTTGGCTAAATATTGCGCGGCCCAGGGCATTGACAATGTAAAAACGCTATCCGACCATAAAGACCTGGACTTTGGTTTAAAGTACGGTTTTGTTATTGAAGAATTACGACTTCTTGCGCGCGGTATCATCGTCGTCGACCAAAAAGGCGTCGTGCGGCATGTTGAATATGTAAAGGAAGTTACCGCGCATCCCGACTATGATAAGGCGCTGGCGGTAGCAAAAGAATATTTGTAAAATTAAGCATGTTAAAAGAGAAGGGGCTCCCCCTTCTTTTTTTGTGTGTTTATCTATTGGTAGGTATGATGGGGTGAAATGGGCCAGTTGAACGGCTATTAATTTTCTATAATTAAGTTGTAAAATTCCAAATATTTTATATAATTATTTCAGGAGCTTTGGAAAACACAGAAAGAAAAGGGGTGAGGACGGTAACGGTTCGCTTATAAACAATCTTTGTGTAAAGGAGGGTTTTTGCGTGGTTCAAGGTCCGATGTTACTGGTCATTTTATTTGTAGCCATTGTTTTTATGATTGTCTTGATTTCTCGATACAAAGTGCATGCTTTCTTAGCTTTATTATTGTCTGCGTTTTTTGTGGGTTTTGCTGCGGGGATGAATCCCGTCGAAGTGACCCAGCATGTGGCTAAGGGCTTCGGTGGGACGGTCGAACGCATCGGTATCGTGATTATTGCCGGCACTATTATTGGCGTTATGTTGGAACGGAGCGGCGCCGCACTTACCATGGCCGAAACGATACTCAAACTGGTAGGCGAAAAACGTCCCGCTTTGGCCATGAGTGTTATCGGCTATATAACTTCTATTCCTGTTTTTTGTGACTCAGGCTTTGTCATTCTTTCGGCGCTTAATAAGTCGCTGGCTAAACGGGCCGGAGTCTCCATGGCCGTCATGGCGGTGGCTCTCTCTACCGGCCTTTACGCAACGCATACGCTTGTGCCGCCCACACCTGGGCCTATTGCGGCCGCGAACAACTTAAAAGCCGATTTAGGGATGGTTATTTTTATCGGTTTAATCGTAGCCATTCCTGCCGCTTTGGCAGGCTATTTATGGGCGACATGGTATTCCAAGCGGTTTAATATTGAGCCTGATACAAGTGTCAGTTATGAAGAACTGCTGGCAAAATTCAAGAAACTTCCCAGTCCGCTCGCGTCCTTTGCGCCGCTTGTCGTACCAATCGTGCTTATTGCCTTAAAATCGGTGGCTAATTTCCCGGGTGCGCCTTTCGGCAAAGGGACGCTAAAGGTGACGTTTGACTTTATCGGTGATCCAATGATCGCCCTCCTGATCGGGGTTGGTCTTTGCCTGTTCCTTGTCCCGAAACTAGACGAAGAAGTTTTATCCGGCTGGGTGGGTCAAGGCATCAAAGACTCGGCAGCGATTATCATGATTACCGCTGCCGGCGGCTCTCTCGGCGCCCTTATCGCCGCGACCAAAATCGGCAACTATCTTGGCCAAAGCCTGGCCCAGTTTAATCTTGGCGTTTTTCTGCCATTTATTATTGCGGCGGCGATTAAAACCGCCCAAGGTTCATCTACGGTATCACTAATCACTACATCGACTATCGTCTATCCGCTGCTCGCTACCCTTGGGCTTGGTTCCCCCATGGGAGCGGTTTTGGCTACCATGGCGATCGGTTGCGGTTCGATGGTCGTGTCACATGCTAATGACTCGTATTTCTGGGTAGTATCCCAGTTTTCCAATATCCCCGTTGATACCGCATACAAGGCACAAACCTTGGCAACATTAGTAATGGGTATTACCGGCATGCTGACCGTTTGGGTCATGACGTGGTTTTTGGTATGAGCGGCTCGGATAACAAAGAGGCATATTTAACATATTAAGTAGAAGCCAAGCAGCCTAGTCCCTTTTGGGGCGGGCTGCTTTGGCTATTATTCTGAATTAAAATTTGTGCGATATCATTATTATTATTTCTTTGTTAAATCGGCTAAAAAAGCAGATGAAGATTGAGATATTTAGGCAGGGAAACTAGCAAAAACAGGGAATACCCATAAATGGGCGACCAGTGTGCTGTCGCATTAAGCATGCAACTGGGGCATATAATAAACTTATTGGAATACGGTCGGAGGGATTTTGGTGGATTATTTGGAAATAGCTGTTAAGGCAGTACAATTGGCGCAAAAAATTGGCGCCTATGCGGCCGAAGCCTATGTGCTTGACGCTAGGGCCCTTACGATAGAAGTAGCCGAGCAGAAGGTGGAAACATTAAAGCAGGCCAACGACACCGGCATTGGCATTCGCGTAATTTCGCGAGAACAAGCGGTGGGGTTTGCTCATTGTACCGGCATCGACAGCGGCGATATTGAAGGCGTAGTCCGCCAAGCGCTGGCTAACAGCCGCAAAAGCTTTGCCGATAGATATCATTTTCTTCCCGGTAAGCCACAACAGATACCGGAAATGGATCTTCTTGACCGCCAGTTGGCCCTGGCGTCGGTAGAGGAAAAGATTGAAAAAGCGAAAGAAGTAGAGCGGGCGGCGCAGCGGACCGACAAGCGCGTCCGGCGGACGGAACGTTGCGTCTATGAAGATGCCGATTATGGCGTGGCGCTAGCTAATTCGAACGGTCTGGCGGTGGCTTACCGGAGCGGTTATTGCGGCGTCTATGGCATGGTGCTCGCGGAGCAAGACGGCGATGTCCAGACCGGCATGGCTCTGAGTTATCGGCGGCGGTTTGCCGAACTTGATCCTGCCGCGGTTGGCAGTGAAGCAGCACGGGAAGCCGTCATGCTGCTTGGCGCGAAGACGATTGGTACGACAAAAGCGGCCTTGGTTCTCAGTCCCTATATTGCCACTAACTTTTTCAGCATTTTGATACCGGCGCTGAGTGCCGATGCCGTACAGAAGGGCCGCTCCCTATTTAAAGGCAAGCTGGGACAAAAAGTGGCTTCGCCGGTTCTTTCGCTCGTAGACGATGGCCGCCTGGAAGGAGGTATTGCCTCCAGTCCCGTCGATGGCGAAGGAGTGCTTACCCGCCGTACCGAATTGGTGGTGCGGGGTGAATTAAAAAATTACTTATATAATACCTATACGGCAGCTAAAGATAATGTGGCCAGTACCGGCAACGGCGTGCGTGGTTCGTTCAAAGGTTTGCCGGAAGTAGGGCCTACTAATATTTTTATTCAACCCGGTGATACCGAGCCGAATGCCATAATTGCTGGGGTTAGAAAGGGTTTTTATGTCACTAATGTCATGGGCATGCATACAGCCAACCCCATTTCCGGCGATTTCTCGATCGGCGCCGCCGGCGTGTGGATTGAGAACGGGGAGTTTACCCATGCCGTCCGCGGGGTAGCCATCGCTGGCAATATTCTGGAATTGCTGAATAATGTCGATGCCGTGGGGAGTGATCTGCGGTTTTTCGGTTCCCAGGGTGCGCCTACTCTTAGGATTAGTGGTATTACGATTAGCGGCAGTTAAGAAAATCTAGGCAAAAAGGCAATTTTATGGTAAAATCAAAAAGTTAGTGAGCTACGGGGGAGAATGCTTTATGGGGGAAAAGGCCCGGCGAGTTTTGGTGCTGCACGGTCCAAATCTTAATTGGCTGGGAAGACGAGAACCGCATATTTATGGCGTTACAACCCTAGGGGAAATTAACGCGCTAATTAGTGATAAAGCCAAGGCGCTCGGCCTGGAAGTGGATTGTTTCCAGTCCAATCACGAGGGTGCGCTGATTGACGCGGTGCAGCAAGCTGATGGCCGGTACGAGTGTCTTATCATCAACCCAGCCGCTTTTACTCATTACAGCATTGCTTTACGTGATGCCCTGGCGGCTGTATCGTTGCCGGTTATCGAGGTTCATTTGTCCAACATTTATGGCCGGGAAGAATTTCGGCGGCACTCGGTGATTGCGCCGGTAGTTGTTGGCCAGATTAGCGGTTTTGGGGTAGCGAGCTATTTATTAGCTCTGGAAGCGGCTGCTATCTTGCTCCGTAAAGGAGACGGCAAAAAATGAAGAAACGCTTGAAACGTTTGCACAATTTGCTCAGGCAAGAGAATGTTGATGGCGTAATTGTTACAAAACCGGAAAACCGCCGCTATTTTAGCGGTTTTACTGGCACGGCAGGCATGTTGCTCATTACGGCTGAGGCGCAGTGGCTCATCACCGACTTTCGTTATGTAGAGCAGGCCGTTCAGCAGGCGCAAGATTTTGAAGTGATTCGGCACGGCGTTAGCATTTACGAAACGCTGGCTGATCTTTTAAGACCGTTAGATTTGGCCCGCATAGGCTTTGAGGCCGACTATGTTACTTGGGATGTCTATCAGGCGCTAAACGGCTCTATTGGCACCGAACTTGCCCCATTACGGCTTGATGGATTGCGGATGGTTAAGGACACCGATGAACTACTTCTCCTTAAAAAGGCCGTGGCCATTGCCGACCATGCTTTCGAACATATTCTTTCTTTCCTAAAACCAGGGGTAAGCGAGCGCGAAATAGCGCTGGAGCTTGAATTTGCCATGCGCCGGCAAGGCGCGGAAAAGGCGGCTTTTGATATTATTGTCGCCTCAGGCGCCCGTTCGGCTTTGCCCCACGGCGTAGCCAGCGAAAAATTAATTGAAGCCGGTGATTTGGTTACCTTGGACTTTGGCGCCGTATACCAGGGGTATCATTCCGATATTACCCGCACGGTGGTTGTTGGACGGGCAAGCGCCAAGCAACGTCAAATCTACGACATTGTTCTGGCTGCGCAGCAGACGGGCATTAGCGTACTCAGGCCCGGTCTTGCTGGCAGAGAAGTGGATAAGGCCGCGCGCGCGGTAATTGCTGACGCCGGGTACGGCGAATTTTTCGGTCACGGGCTGGGTCACGGCGCCGGACTGGCAATTCATGAAGAACCGCGTTTATCACCTAATGGTTCCATCATCCTGGAAGAGAACATGATCGTGACGGTTGAGCCCGGAATTTATTTGCCCGATTGGGGCGGGGTACGCATTGAGGATATGGTTGTCCTTACTGCTTCCGGCTGTGAAGTGCTGACTGGGAGTAGTAAGCAAATCATAGAACTAGACTGGTAATTGGGAGGTTTTGGGCATGATATCTACCAACGATTTTCGCACAGGGATTACTGTTGAAATTGACGGCGATGTTTGGCAAGTCGTCGATTTCCAGCATGTGAAACCCGGTAAGGGCGCTGCTTTTGTCCGCAGTAAATTGAAAAATGTCCGTACCGGGGCCGTGGTCGAACGGACATTCAACGCCGGCGAGAAATTACCCAGGGCGCATGTGGATCGCCGGGAAATGCAGTACCTTTATGAAAGCGATGGCATGTATAACTTTATGGATAACGAAACATACGAGCAAGTCGCCCTTACCGAGGAACAGCTTGGTGACGCCAAGAAATTTTTGAAAGAGAACATGAACATCGGCGTTATGTTCTTCCAAGGGGTCGTTATCGGCGTTGACCTGCCTAATTCGGTAGAACTCAGGGTAGTGGAGACCGATCCCGGTATCCGGGGTGATACGGCAACTGGCGGCACTAAACCGGCCAAACTGGAAACAGGATATGTTGTCCGTGTGCCGCTTTTCATCAATGAAGGCGATGTGTTGCGCATCGATACCCGTACCGGCGAGTATATTGAACGAGCATAGCACATGAAAATTACCCCCTCTGTTATGTTTTCAGGCTTTGACGGGAATAATACCGGTATGAGCTGGAACATAGCAAAGGGGGTTTTTTTATGGCCAATTTGAAAGAAAAGGTGGCGTATTTGCAAGGGCTAACGAAAGGATTAAACGTAGATACGCAGTCGCCGGAGGGTAAACTCCTGGTCAACATTGTTGATGTGTTGGATTCGTTCGCTGAAGAGTGGGCGTGCATGTCAGTGGCGCAGCAGGAACTTGAAAACTATGTGGAAACCATTGATGACGACCTCACAGATTTGGAAGATGAAGTCTATGACGTTAAAATGGTTGATGACGCTGAAATAGCTGATGAAGATGAAGACGAAGACATGGTGGAAGTAGAGTGCCCTATTTGTCATGAAGATGTCACCTTTGAGGCGGACCTTCTCGATGAGGACGATCCAGTGGAAGTAACTTGTCCGCATTGCGGCGGCATCGTTTATGACAATACGTTGGATTTTGCGGATGACGAGATGGAAGACATGCGGTCCGGCCGCCATCTTCTTCACCCCGGTGTATAAGGATAAGAACGAAATATTAAAGTCCCGGAACATTCCGGGATTTTTATTTTATCGCAAGGCTGTCATAAATGGCTATTGTTAACCATATTTATGTAGGGAAAGGGGACGGGACAAATATGGACACTATTCAAGCTTTGGAAAAGACGGTATTTCCCGTCCTGCCGCACACGATTGCGGCGCTCCTCCGGGGTGTGCCTCCGGCTTTGCTCGCACAGGCCACCGAAATACGGCTTAGGGTTAATCAGCCCCTCCTTTTGGGCTTGGGAGCGACCGACGTGATGCTTACTCCGGCAGGTCAGCCGACAGGCAGGCGGGAGCAGGCCTACTGCTGCTGTTATGACGATTTAATTAAAACATTGCAATTAATAAGCAAGAATTCCCTTTACGCTTTCGAACAAGAACTAAAACTTGGCTTCATTACGATCGCCGGCGGCCATCGCGTTGGCTTGGCCGGACAGGTCATTGTCCATGATGGTACGGTAAAAGCGCTGAAAAATGCCACCTCCATGAATATTCGTCTGGCACGGGAGGTAAAAGGCTGCGCCGATCCGCTCATGCCTTACCTGATCGGTCCGGATGGGCGTTTGTATAGTACGCTGCTTATTTCACCGCCGCGCTGTGGTAAAACAACCCTGCTTCGTGATATTATCCGCCAGCTCAGCAGTGGCGTGCGGCAGCTAAATTTTTCCGGCGTTCAGGTCGGGCTGGTCGATGAGCGATCAGAAATCGCCGCTTGCGTTAGCGGCGTTCCGACCATGGATTTAGGACCGCGGGTCGATGTTCTCGACGGCTGTCCCAAAGCCAGCGGCCTTTTAATGCTGCTTCGTTCCATGGCGCCGCAGGTGCTGGTAACAGATGAACTGGGAAGGGGGGAGGACGCTGCGGCAATTCAGGAAGCCCTCCATGCGGGCGTGGTTGTTGTTGCTACCGTACATGGGCGTGACATAGCCGGTATCGCCCAACGTCCATATGTGGGCGAACTGATAAAAAACGGTTGGTTCGACCGGTATGTCATTTTAAGTGATACGCCGACTGTCGGCACTATTGAGCAGGTTATTGCGGCTGCCGACGGCCGAACGTTGTACCGGCGGCCAAAAGAGGTGAGAGTATGTGGTTGAAACTCACGGGCAGCTTGCTGGTGGTAACAGCAGGTACCGCCATTGGTTTTTTAATGGCTTGGCGCTATGGTGAGCGCCCGCGGCAAATTGCCCAGATTATTAGCTGTATTGTTTCTCTAAAGTCATATATAAACTATGCAGCCATACCACTGCCGGAAGCTCTGGCACGCTGCAGCGTTGGCATCAACGGCCCCGTTGCCGAACTGTTTGGACGGATGGCGCAAATGCTGCAAAAGGAGAGTTGGCTTTCGCCGCAGGAGGCTCTTCGCCGGGCGCTGGGTCAGGCGGACAGCCGGCTTGTTTTGGGCCGGCCTGAACTAGAAGCTTTGCTGCTCCTGGGCGCCAATCTTGGCGCGATGAACCGCGAGGAACAACAGAAGCAGCTTGACTTGGTACAGCACGAACTGGAGAAAGCGGAACGTGAAGCTATCGCCCAGCGCGATCCAAATATGAAAATGTATCGCTATCTTGGCGTATGCGGCAGTCTGGCAATTGTAATATTGCTGGTGTAGAGGGAAAGGGGCGTAGAGTATGGGATTAGACTTATTATTCAAAATTGCAGGCGTTGGCATACTGGTTTCGGTGTTCCACACGGCGCTCAAACAGGCAGGCAAGGAAGACATGGCGCAAATCTGCACATTGGCGGGCTTCGCTCTCGTCCTGCTATGGGTCGTACAATTATTAGGCCGGCTGTTTACTACCGTCCAGGACGTTTTTAAGTTATTCTAAGGGGTGCCGCCATGGAAATTGTGCAGATTGTCGGGCTGGGCTTTGTCGTTACGCTGCTTATCTTAATAATCCGGCGGCAGCGTCCCGAATTTGCTTTACAGCTTAGTCTGACGCTGGCAACGGTCATTTTTTTGCTGGTGCTTGGTAAAATCAACGTTGTGTTAAATTTGTTCCGTGATTTGGCGGAAAAAGCCAATATTAGCCAGACCTACCTAAATACCATTCTCAAGATTATCGGCATTGCCTATATCACCGAGTTTGGGGCCCAAGTCTGCCGCGACGCCGGCGAAGGTGCGGTGGCCGGCAAGATTGAGTTTGCCGGCAAAATTCTGGTCATGGTAATGGCTATTCCGATTATCGCATTGGTCCTCGACACGATCGTGAGACTGATACCATAAGGTGGAAGCATGAAAATAGTTTTATGTGTCATCATGCTGCTAATTATTAGTGGAGCCGGCTGGGCCGCGCCCCTTGATCAGGACGGCGTAAGCGATCAGCTTCTTGATAAGTTGTCATTGGACAATGTCAATAATTTTATTCGTAAAGTCAACCACGAATTACAGGAGGATATTCCCCTGCTTACCGCGGCAACTATCAAGGAGACAGCCGCCAAGGGGCTGAATTTTGATTGGTCCCAGTTATGGCAAAAGCTGATTAGTCGGCTATTTCGCGAATGCGCGGCGAATATTCACCTCCTCGGCAAACTGTTATTTCTGGCCGTCCTTTGTGCGTTGTTGCAAAACCTACAAAATTCTTTTGAGCAGTCGACGATTTCCCTGCTGGCTTACGGCGTGTGCTTTATTTTTCTTGCCGTTATTGCCCTTAATGCTTTATACAATGCCCTGACCATGGCCCGGGAAACCGTCGATTACATGGTAGGTATGATGGAGGCGCTCTTGCCGCTTTTGCTTTCGTTGTTAGCCGGCGTTGGCGCGCTGACATCGGCTGCCTTGTTTACGCCGCTGATGCTTTTCGTGGTGAGCTCGGTCGGCTTGGTCGTCAAAGATGTGGTGCTGCCGCTGTTAATACTGACGGCCGTCCTGGAATGTGTCAATTTTTTGTCTGACAAATACCGTTTGAGTAATCTGGCCGGTTTTTTTAAGCAAGGCGGCATGGTAGTCCTCGGTCTGACACTGGTCATTTTTATCGGCATCATTACCATTCAGGGCGTCGCCGGCAGCGTGGCCGATGGGATTACGCTGCGGACTGCAAAATATGCTACGTCTACCTTTATACCTGTAGTCGGTAAAATGTTTGCCGATACAGTTGAACTAGTGATGGGCGCATCACTGCTCATTAAAAACGCCATCGGTATTTTCGGCGTAATGGCCATTATCACTGTTTGCGCTTTCCCTCTCATTAAACTGATGTCGCTAATACTGGTCATTAAAATCGCCGGCGCTCTTGTTCAACCCCTTGGCGACGAAAAGATGGCGAAATGTCTTGACGGCATGGGCAACAACTTGCTGCTGGTTTTCGGTGCTGTTCTAACGGTCGCCTTAATGCTCTTTTTGGCTATAACCATGATCGTCGGCGCAGGCAGCCTGGCAGTAATGCTGCGCTGATACCACGAGTGGGGTATTATTATGATCGCCATTTTGTCTGCCTACATAAAACAGATTATCTTAGTGGTCCTGTTTGCCACCTTTCTTGAGCTGCTCCTGCCGAATAACAGCATGCAACGTTTTGTCCGGGTCATCTTGGGGCTGTTCATCATGCTGGCCGTCTTAAATCCCGTGCTTGAAATCATAAACACTCAGTGGGGTGACCGCGCCGCCGCCGTGAGCGCCGGCGCCGGCCAGGCAGCGGACATTTTGCGGAAAAGCCGGGATTTAGCCGACGAGCAGAGTCGTCTGGCCCAAGAGGTGTACCGCCATGACGTTGCCAAACAAGTCCGGGCCTTGGCGATGGCTGTCGACGGGGTGGCTGACGCGCGGGCGACAGTGGAATTGGTTGAAACCGCTGATAAACGACTCACGGGAGCCATCAAACGGGTTACTGTCTATATTACGCCAGGCAGGACAGCTGACGGGCGTAATATAGAGCCTATTACGGTGAAGCCTCACGAGGCTGCAGACAGCAAAGAGGAAATAGAACCGCAGATTAAGGCCAAAATTATTCGGATTGTTACAGAGTTGTACCAATTGCGACCAGCTCAGATTGAAGTAAAGCGGATGAACTAAAAGGAGGTCGGAAAAATGAACGGCTTTATTTCAACGGCAAAAAAAATGTTTTCTTTTAATATTGCCGGCGAAGGAGGGAGCAGACTGCGGCTGATTTTCATCGGACTTTGCGGCGTATTGCTCATAATTGCCGGCGGCATGCTGGAGACGCCTGGCGCTAAGCTGAAGGTCGAAAGCGTGCCGCAGCCAGCCAAGGCGTTGGTCGTCAGCCGTAGTTACGAAGAAGCATTGGAAGCCAAAATGGCCAATCTGCTTTCGCAAGTCAAGGGCGCTGGGGCTGTGTCCGTCAGTATCACGTTGGAAAACGGCGGGGTCCAGGAGCATGCTAAGAATATCGTCAAGGAAACAAAAGTTATCCAGGAAAAAGACACGGCCGGCGGTACGCGCGTGACAACGGAGACGCGGGAGAATGAACAAATCCTCCTGAGTAAGGAAGGTGGCGCCGACCGACCGGTAATGGTACGGGAAACCAAGCCGGTAATCAAGGGAGTTCTGGTTATTGCCGACGGGGCATATGATTCCAGCGTCAAAGCCAATCTGACGAAAGCCGTTGAGGCCGGGCTGGGTGTGCCAGCTTATAAAATTACCGTATTACCGCAAAGAAAGTGAGGGCAGAATTATGATGGTAGTGGCCTTAGAAAAAACTGAAAAAAGTTGTGCTGCTGTTGGCAGGAGTAATAGCCGTGGCGTTACTCACAACAGGGCTGCTGACCTATCGGGGGCATGTTTGGCAGAGTAAGGCTGACCGGTCTAACGCCATGCAAGTCGCCAAAACAATGACGCCGGAACCGGCGGTGCCGGTGACGGCCCCAGACTTTTTCACCGAATACCGGCTTGAGCGTGATAAAATCCGCAGTGAACGCTTTGACTTGCTGCGTGAAATAATTCGCAGCGCAAGCGGCGAAGAAACTAGACAAAAAGCCCAGGAAGCCGTGCTGAAAATGACCTTGGAAAAACAACGCGAGGCCGAAATTGAAAGTCTGATAAAGGCACGGGGCTATGCCGATGTTCTTGTTTTCATCCGTGATAATTCTGTCAGTGCGGTTGTTAAGACGCCTTCGCTGACGCGCGAGGACGTCATGCAGGTTGCCGAAGTCATCAGCCGCGTCTCCGGGGTAAAACCGGAGGATATTACGATCAGCGCGAAACCATAGCATAGCATTGCCACAGAGTGGACCGTAATTGCCACTCTGTTTGTCATTTTAGTCGTCTTGACTAGAGAGGTCTTTGTAAATCCGGGAAAAATTTGGTATACTAATAAAGCCATAATCGTTAAATAAAGTCATAGGATAATATACCAACCGGAATGGGGGGGGTTTTGTTGGATAAGCGCGAGCATATGGAGAGAACCGAGCGCAATGACGTAGGCTCGATACGTATTGCCGACGAAGTCGTGGGCATTATTGCCGGCCTGGCCGCCACCGAGGTGCCCGGTGTCGCGGGCATGAGCGGAGGCCTGGTAGGCGGCATTGCCGAAATGCTCGGCAAGAAGAACCTATCAAAAGGTGTTAAGGTGGAAGTGGGTGAACGCGAAGCGGCAGTGGACTTGTATATCATTGTTGAGTACGGCGTGCGCATACCTGACGTCGCCTTGCGGGTGCAGGAAAATGTAAAGCGGGCGATTGAGTCCATGACTGGCCTAGATGTTGTTGAAGTAAACATCCATGTTCAAGGCGTCGGTTTTGCCCAGGAAGGTAAGGATGAGGAAGTTCGCGTGCGCTAGAAAGGAGTAAATATGGGAATTATCGACCGGATAATTTTGTCTGTCTATACGTTTGTATTGGCTTTTTTGTCATTAGGCGTTGTCTTGCTGGGCTTAAGCCTCCTTCCTTTGGAGTGGGTATGGACAAGCGTGATCTATATTTACGGCCAATGGGAGGCTGCTCTGGTTGCCGCCGTGTTCTTAATGGTAAGCGTGCGTTTACTCTTAGCAGGGCTTCGTTCGCGCGGTGAACGGGAAACAATCGTTCATCACAGTGATATGGGTGATATCCATATTTCGCTTGATGCTGTTAAAAACTTAGTGGAAAAAACGGCGCGCCATGTCCGCGGCGTGCGGGGCGTAAAAGTGCGGGTCAGCCACACCGGTCAGGGTCTGGCGGTTTTTATCAGGACGGTTATCAGCCCGGAGAGCAATGTTCCCGACGTTTCGGCGCAAATTCAGGAACGCGTTTATGCTTATGCCAAAAACACCGTTGGTGTGGAACTGGCCGATGTGAAAATTTTGGTTGAAAATATTGCGAACGACTTTAAGAAACAGCGGGTCGAATAGGAGGGTAGGCCATGAACCAAAAATTGCTGCAAGAAATTTGGCAGCAACACAGCGGTAAGATTTTAGGCGTCGCCATTGGCTTTCTGTTAGGCGTTTTTATTATTACCTTCGGCTTTATTCGTACCCTGTTTGTATTGTTGTGCGTCGTAGGCGGATATGTGGTAGGCAAACGCATTGACGAAAAAGAAGATATTATGGATATTTTGGATAAGCTATTACCGCCAGGATATCACCGTTAGGAGAAAAAGACTATGAGTCGACGAAAAGCACGGGAGATTGCGTTACAAACGCTGTTTCAACTTGATTTTAATGACACCGATCCAGTGGCGGCGCTGGCCGCTTTGGTTCAGGACAGGGATGATGTAAGTAAAAACGCTCAGGAGTATGCCCGCCAATTGGTAACAGGCACCAAAGACCATCTGGCCGAAATTGATGCCATTATTGCCGGTCAGGCAAAAGAGTGGAAGCTTGAGCGAATGGCCGGTGTGGACCGTAACATTGTGCGTATGGCCATTTATGAGATGCGATACGGACAAGAGAAGTTACCGCCAAATGTTGTCATTAATGAAGCGGTTGAACTGGCTAAAATCTTCAGCACGGAAGAATCGGGGCGTTTTGTTAATGGAATATTGGGTGCGCTGGTCAAGAAAAAGGCCCTGCAAGATGGCTTGAGGTAAATTATGCGGTATTATCTGGGAATTGATACAAGCTGCTATACGACTTCCGTTGCCTTGCTGGATGAATGCGGCGGCTTGGTGGCCGATGAGCGCCGACTGCTGACGGTTAAAGCAGGGAAGCGGGGACTTGCCCAATCGGAAATGGTTTTTCAGCATACTCGCAACCTGCCCGACCTTCTGGAGGAAGTGCTTGGCAAGGCGGGTAGTGCGGTGCAGCTTGCCGCCATAGGTGTTTCGGCTTCGCCTCGCCCTTTGCCTGAGTCCTATATGCCGGCCTTTCTCGTTGGGCTGGGGTTTGCCCGTGCTTTGGCGGCGCTAAACCGTATTGCGCTCCGCCGCCTAAGCCACCAGGAAAATCACGTTTTTGCTGGCTTGTGGTCAGCAGGCGGACCCAAACAGCGTGAATTTCTTGCTATTCACGTCTCAGGCGGTACGACTGAGCTTGTGCGGGTAAAGCGCAGCGCTCAAGGTTGTGAAATCGAATTAATGGGCGGATCGGCCGACTTGCACGCCGGCCAATTTATTGACCGGGTAGGTGTCGCTCTGGGCCTTCCCTTTCCCGCAGGTCCCCACCTGGAAAAGCTGGCGCAGGCGGGACGGGATCGGGCAAGTCGCATTCCGGTAGCGGTACGGGAGCTTCGGGTCAGTTTTGCCGGTCCTGAGTCACAGGCACAGCGTTTAATCGCCAAAGGTGAAGAACCGGCTGCCATCGCCGCAGGCGTTGAGCAGTGCGTAGCCGACAGTCTTGCCAGACTGATTGGGCAGGCGTCTGAAGAGACCGGCTTACGGGACGTATTATTGGTAGGTGGAGTCACCGCTAATAGCTTCATTCGTCACTACCTGGACGAGAGGCTGCGGGAACCGCAGCGGCTCAACCTGTATTATCCTAGTCCGCGGTTTAGCCCGGATAATGCCGTTGGCGCCGCCTTTTTTGCCTTATCCCATGACACCCCTGCCATTTGAGCCGCATATGATACATAAAAGTTGGTGCAGGGGTGGCGTCTAAGCTGATTTATACGCTGGTGGGTGCGGTGATCGGCACAGTTGTCGGCCATCTTATCCCGCCAGGCTATTTTTTCTGGTTTGTGATTGGCGCTATAAGTGTTTTGTCGCCCCAAAATACTTTGGAACATGCCTTTAAAGACGGCAACGTCTGTTTTTTTTTTGCTTATTTGTTATATGATAAAATATATTGTTAAGAAAAGGTGGTTCTTATTTGGGTATTTTTAGTGTAAGCGAGATTACCTGCTATATTAAAGGTTTGCTCGATGGCGACGACACTCTTGCCGATGTTTTCGTCCGTGGCGAAATTTCGAATTTTAAACGCCACTATTCAGGGCATTGCTACTTTACCCTTAAAGACGCCGGGGCAACGCTCAGGTGCGTCATGTTTCGCAGCCGGGTCCAATTTTTAAAGTTTGAGCCCCGTGATGGTCTCAAAGTTATTGCTGGCGGTCATATCTCCGTCTTTGAACGGGACGGGCAATACCAGCTTTATGTAGACCAACTGGTGCCGGCCGGCCTTGGCGAACTTAGTCTGGCGCTAGAGCAGCTGAAAGAAAAGCTGGCCGCCGAAGGGCTTTTTGCCGAAGAACGCAAAAAGCCGCTGCCGCTCTTGCCAAAGGCTGTTGGGGTGATTACCTCACCGGTCGGGGCGGCTTTGCGCGATATCATTACCGTGGCCCGGCGAAGACACCCTGGCATCCCGATCGTGCTCTATCCCGTGCAGGTGCAGGGACCGGAAGCTGCGCCGCAAATTGCCCATGCCATCCGGGTGTTTAACCGTTTGGCCAATGTAGACGTCTTGATTGTCGGGCGAGGTGGCGGTTCTTTGGAGGAGTTGTGGGCGTTTAACGAAGAAGAAGCGGTACGGGCCATTGCTGCGTCATCAATTCCCGTCGTGTCCGCCGTTGGCCACGAGACGGATTACACGCTGGCCGATTTTGCCGCTGACCGTCGGGCAGCGACTCCTTCCCAAGCGGCCGAGATTGTATTTCCGGACGTCCAGGAGCTAGGGCGTTATATCCGGATGCTGCGGCAGGCAATGGAAAGCCATGTCCAAAGCTATATCAAACGCTATCGGCTGCTTGTCGAGCAATACCGCGACAGCCGCGCCCTGCGCCGCCGGCCCGTAGAGATAGTAGCGGCCAAGCAGCAATTACTGGATATCAGCTTACAGCGTTTGCACCATATTGTAAAAGAACAGTTTACCACCAAGCAGCACCGGTTTAAAGTGATTGCCGAGAAACTGGCCGTACTCAACCCGCTTATGGTATTAGCGCGGGGATACAGCATTGTTCGCACGCCCGATGGGCGAATAATCCGGGCAGTCGACCAGGTGGGCAAAGACCAATTGTTGGAGATAGTGCTGCATCGCGGTCGCATTGAGGCCAGAGTTGAGAAAATAGGAGAGGAGCACGATAATGGCAGGAAAGGTTAAAGGGTCTATAGACCAGGAGAATGTATGCTTTGAGGAAGCCTTAGGCAAATTAGAACTAATTGTAAAACGGTTAGAAAAAGGCGACTTACCGCTGGAGGAGATGCTTGAGCAATTTGCCGAGGGGGTTGCTCTATCGCAGGTATGTTTGCAGAAACTAAGCGCCGCGGAAGAGAGGATTTATACAATTTTGCAGGAAGAGCAGGGTACAATAAAGGAAAACCCGCTGCTTTTAGGGGAGGAAGAAAAATGCAAATACTAAAAGCTTACTGCCAGCAAAAGGCGGCGCTGGTTGATGAAGCGCTGGCCCGATTGGTACCTCGGCAGGCGGGCTATTTGGAAACGGTTTATGAGGCGATGCGCTATAGTCTCTTTGCCGGTGGGAAGCGCCTGCGTCCCATCTTGCTGATGGCGGCCGCCGATGCCGTGGGCGGCCGCGGCAGCCAATACCTGCATGTGGCGTGCGGTCTCGAAATGATCCATACCTATTCACTCATTCACGACGACTTACCGGCTATGGACAATGATGATTTCCGCCGCGGCAAGCCGACAAGCCACCGCGTATTTGGCGAGGGTATGGCCATCCTTGCCGGTGATGGACTGCTCACAGCCGCTTTCGAGGTGATGCTGTCCCAGCCTGGCGTTGAGCCAGGAGTGCTCCTTAAAGTGGTCCGTGAGATTGCGCAGGCCGCTGGCCCGGCGGGGATGGTAGGCGGACAAGCCGTGGATCTGGCTGCCGAGGGTAAGGTGCTTGATGCTGACGCCCTTAAGTTTATGCATCAGGCTAAAACGGGGGCGTTGTTCCGGGCGGCATTGCGCGCAGGCGCTCTCCTTGCCGGGGGCTCCAACAGTCAGATTGAGGCGCTGACTGCACTATGCAGAACAGTTTGGCCTTGCCTTCCAAATTACAGATGATATTTTGGACGTAACAGGCAGTGAAGAAAAAATCGGCAAGCCTGTAGGCAGCGATATCCGTAATGCCAAAGCCACTTATGTCAGTCTTTACTCATTGGAAGGCGCAAGGCAAATGGCCTGGGAAGCGGTAAAGCAGGCTAAGGCGGCCTTGGACGGCTTTGGCGCCGAAGCGGATATCTTGCGGGACCTGGTAAGTTATCTTTTAACGCGAGATAGTTGAGGTGTTTCGGTTTGGCTGAATTGTTGGGTGCTATTGGGCAAAATGTGATTTTAATGTCGGCGCTGACGGCCTGGTTTACGGCCCAGGTGCTGAAGACCATTACTTCCTTTTGGAAGCAGAAAGCCTTTAATTTAGAGCGGTTAGTCGGCGCGGGCGGAATGCCCAGTTCGCATACCTCGCTGGTCGTGGCTTTGGCCTCGGCGGTAGCATTTCATGACGGCCTCCACTCGCCCCTGTTTGCCGTAGCCGCAGTATTGGCCGCTATTGTAATGTATGACGCCGCCGGCGTTCGGCGGGCAGCGGGAAAACAGGCCAAGGTGCTGAATAAACTCGTCATGGAACTGCGCGTCCAGCATACCATCCGTGATACCCGGCTGAAAGAGCTTTTGGGGCATACTCCGCTTGAGGTTTTGGCCGGCGCCGTTCTTGGCTTCGTGATTGCCTACGGCTTTAGCCGCTTTTTCTAATTCCTGTCAAATATGCTATAATAATGTCATAAAAAATTGCCTGCTGGCGAAAGAGGGGCAATCTTGTGACAAAACTGTTAGACACCATGGAGCAGCCTGGTGATTTAAAGAAACTTTCCCTTAATGAACTGGAAAACCTCGCCAGTGAAGTGCGCGAGCTTCTGATACATACCGTTGCCAAAACCGGTGGTCATCTTGCGCCTAATCTTGGCGTTGTCGAGCTAACCATTGCCATCCATAAAGTTTTTGACAGCCCCAGGGATAAGATTATCTGGGACGTGGGTCATCAGGCCTATGTGCACAAATTACTGACCGGTCGGCGCGCCCAGTTTGAGACGCTGCGGCAACTGGGCGGACTGAGCGGTTTTCCCAAACGGAGCGAAAGCGAACATGACGTATTTGGCACTGGCCATTCCAGCACTTCTATATCTTCAGCCCTAGGCATGGCCTTGGCCAGAGATCTTTTAGGCGCGAAATATCACGTCGTTGCCGTCATCGGCGATGGATCGCTGACCGGCGGCCAGGCCTATGAAGCCCTCAACCATGCCGGTCACATGGGGAGCAACTTGACGGTTATCCTGAATGACAACGAAATGTCTATTGCCAAAAACGTAGGCGCCATGTCCCAATATCTGGCGCGCATGCGGACGGCGCCCACCTACTCGCGGGTCAAGCATGATATCGAATACCTGCTGCGCCGCATCCCTGCCATTGGCGATAGTGTGGCCAAAACAGCGGAACGGGTGAAAGACAGTCTCAAATACTTGCTGGTTCCCGGTGTTATTTTTGAAGAATTGGGATTTACTTACATAGGGCCAATTGATGGCCATAATATTGCTTCCCTTGTCGATGTACTGCAGCAGGCCAAAAATGTACGGGGGCCGGTGCTGATTCATGTTCTGACCCAGAAGGGAAAGGGCTACCGTCCGGCTGAATGCAATGCTGACAAGTTTCATGGCGTGGGCCCTTTTTGTGTGGAAACGGGCGAAATTATCAAAAATGGCGTCAATCCTACTTATACGGCCGTTTTTGGCGATGCGCTGGTTGAATTGGCGGAGAAAGATGACCGTATTATCGCGATAACCGCGGCCATGCCGGAAGGCACCGGACTGAAAAAGTTTGCAGCCCGTTTTCCTGCACGCTTTTTTGATGTGGGCATTGCCGAACCGCATGCCGTTACCATGGCGGCGGGGATGGCGACGCAAGGCTTGCGCCCGGTTGTTGCCATTTATTCTACTTTTCTGCAGCGCGCTTACGACCAGATTGTCCATGATGTGTGCCTGCAGAACCTTCCCGTAGTCTTCGCTCTCGACCGCGCTGGCATTGTTGGCGAGGACGGACCTACTCATCATGGCGTTTTCGACCTTTCGTTCCTGCGGCATATACCAAACATGGTCATAATGGCGCCAAAGGATGAAAACGAGCTTCGCCATATGCTGCACACGGCGCTGAAGTTGAATTGTCCTGTTGCCATTCGTTATCCCCGCGGCAACGGGGTGGGGGTCTCACTGGACAAAGTATTCAGCCTGCTAGAAGTGGGCAAGGCGGAAATCGTTCAGCAGGGGGGAAAGCTAACCTTTTTGGCTTTGGGCGCGATGGTCGGGCCGTGCTTGGAAGCCGCCGCTATCTTGGAAAAACGCGGTATTAAGGCAGGGGTTGTAAACGCCCGTTTTGCCAAGCCCTTTGATGCCGCGCTAATTCGCGCGTTGGCGCGCGACCCCGGGATGCTGGTAACGGTGGAAGACAATGTTTTGACCGGCGGTTTTGGCTCAGCTGTGCTGGAATACATTAACAGCCAAAACCTGCAGTGGGTAAAATTACTCCGTTTAGGCTTGCCGGACACCTTCGTTGAGCATGGTTCTCGCCAGGAACTGCTCGCCAAGCATGGATTGGATGGTGCGGGTATTGCGGCGGCGGTGCAAAATTTTATCAATGAATACGGAGTGCGGTAGATGCCAAAAGAACGTTTGGATGTTTTACTGGTCAAGCGCGGTCTGGCTAGCAGCCGGGAGCGGGCTAAAGCCTGGATCATGGCCGGGCTTGTGCGGGTTGATGGACAGAGAGTAGACAAGGCTGGCGCCATGGTCCCGCTAATGGCCGATATCGTAGTGACCGGTGACAATATTGGGTATGTAAGTCGCGGCGGCTTGAAATTGGAAAAGGCCCTGCGAACATTTGGCATTGACTTGACAGGCAAAACGGTGGCGGATATCGGCGCTTCTACGGGAGGGTTCACTGACTGCGCCCTTAAGCATGGCGCCGTGTGCGTATATGCCATTGACGTAGGCTATGGTCAACTGGCTTGGTCGCTACGTAATGATGACCGCGTAATCAATATGGAACGGACCAATATCCGCCAGGTAACGGCGGCCGACCTGGGCAGTCCGGTGGATTTTGTTGCTATCGACGTATCGTTTATTTCCCTGAGCAAAGTGTTGCCTGTCGCCAAAGAATTATTACTTCCGGACGGGCAAATTGTGGCGCTCATTAAGCCGCAGTTTGAAGCAGGCCGCGAAAAGGTAGGCAAAAAAGGCGTGGTGCGCGATCCCCAGACTCATATGGAAGTGATTAGCGCCGTGGTTCGCTTTGCCGAAACGCAGGGACTAAACCCCGTCGGTCTTACGTTTTCACCGATCAAGGGGCCGGAGGGAAACATCGAGTATTTGCTGCACCTGGTCAAGAACGGCCAACCAAGTCTGGTAAACGACGATACCATCGCTGAGGTTGTGCGAGAGGCGCACGGCAGCCTGGCGGATTAGGGAGGCGCGACAGTGAAGATAGGCATATTTCCCCATGTACAAAAACAGGGAATTAGTGCCGTTTTAGGCTTGGTAATACAGCGCCTGCTGGAACGGGGGGCGGAAGTGGCTTTGCCGGAAGAGGCAGCGGAGGAAATGGGCTACCCGGAGTTAGGCGCATCCCGGGAGCGGCTGCTGAAAGAAATCGCTATGGCCGTTACCTTGGGCGGCGATGGAACGCTGCTAAGCACGGCGCGAGCGGCGGCGCCGTTTGGCATCCCTGTCTGCGGTATTAACATGGGGCAGCTAGGGTTTCTTACCGAGGTCGAACCGTCAGAAGTCAATCAGGCTTTGGACCGGCTGGTGGCTGGCCAATATAGCATTGAAGAGAGGCTTATGCTGGACGCTAATATTCTCCGGCAGGGCAAGAGCATTTTCGTCTCTTCGGCGGTGAATGACGTGGTTGTGACTAAAGGCGGCTTTGCTCGCATGATCAGGCTTAATTTATACATCGACGGCCAGCTTACAGCTAACTATCCGGCTGATGGTCTCATTATCGCCACCCCGACGGGTTCGACGGGATATTCTTTGTCTGCCGGCGGTCCCATTGTCAGCCCGGGCCTTAAGGTTATTGTTCTTACCCCGATTTGCCCGCATACGCTCCATTCCCGTTCGCTGATCGTCGCGGAGACAGAAGAAGTAAAGGTAACGGTGTATGCTACGCATCAGGACATCGTCCTGACCGTGGATGGCCAGACAGTTCATGCCCTCCAGCCTGATGATACTATTATCGTGCGTCGGTCTCCGTATCGCGCCAAATTTATCCGCTTTAACCGCGCTGGCTACTACGAGACGGTTTATACTAAGTTGACGGCGGGGAGATAAATGGGACAAATCGTTAATGCGGTGAAAATGGCGCACGCCCTACTGCTGCCCAAACTTAAAAACGCCTATAATGTAGTCGATGCGACGGCCGGCAACGGCAAGGATACCCTTTTTTTGGCCATTAATACGCCATCAGAGGCTGTTATATGGGCTTTTGATATCCAACAAACAGCTTTAAACAAAACGAAGGCGTTACTTGCAGACCACGGCCAGGAGCGAAAAGTAAAGTTTATTCTTGCCAGTCATGACCAGATTGCTAATTATGTAAATAGTCCGGTGGATGCAGCAATGTTTAATCTGGGCTATCTCCCGGGCGGGGATCATACCGTGACTACTATGCCGGATACAACGGTGGCGGCGCTAAACCAGCTCCTGGTTCTGCTAAATCCAATGGGTATAATTTCCATTGTAGCCTATCCCGGCCATGATATGGGGCGGAGGGAAGAGCTGGCTTTGCGCAGTTTCTTGGCTACGCTGCCGCAAAAACTGTATACCGTGGCTTGCTGGCAAATGATAAACCAGGTTAATAATCCACCGGTTTTATATATTGTCGAGAGAACGGGGTGAAGTGCGTGAAGGCGCTACGTCACGCGAAAATCAAAGAAATCATTGAACGCCAGATCATAGAGACCCAGGAAGAACTGGCGGAAGCACTGCGCAAAGAGAACATCGAGGTTACCCAGGCCACCGTTTCACGCGACATCAAAGAGCTTATGCTGATTAAGGTACCTATCGGCGACGGGCGGTACCGGTATGCTTTTCCGCCGGAGCAAAGCGTCATCTATTCCCAGTCGCGGATGGCGCGCGTTTTCCAGGACTCTGTCATCGGTTTAGACTTTAGCACAAATATCATTGTCATCAAAACACTGCCTGGAACCGCTCAGGCGGTAGCTTCTACCATTGACCACGCTAAATGGCCGGAAGTCATCGGTAGTGTAGCGGGCGATGATACAATTTTTGTTCTGGTCAAGCCGCCGGAAGCTGTAAATGAGGTGTTGGCCAAATTCCAGGCACTGCTACAGTGACGGGAGAGGATTGGCATGTTAAAATCATTGACAGTTACCAATTTTGCCCTCATCGACCAAGCTCAAGTTGAATTTGCGCCCGGGCTCAACATTCTAACCGGCGAGACGGGAGCAGGCAAATCCATATTGATCGATGCTCTTAATACTTTGCTGGGGAGCCGCACTTCCGCTGACTTAATCCGCAGCGGCTGCGAATATTTCCGGGTGGAAGCGGTTTTTGAAATTAGCGCTGCCGGCGGTGTGGCCGCTTTGCTGGAAGAACAGGGTATTCCGATTGAAGAGGGGCAGTTAATTATTAGCCGTCGCTACACCCGGAGCGGTAAGAATACCATCATCGTTAACGGATGCCAGGTACCGTTGTCTGTCTTGCGGGAACTGGGCGGCAAATTGGTAGATATGCACGGACAGCACGAAAACCAGACCATGCTCCGGCCTGAATCCTACCTACCATTGGTGGATAGCTCCGATTCCCGGATTGAAGCCAAACTTGCGGAGTATAGCCGAATTTATCAGGAATGGAGCGGGGTGAGGAATGAGCTGCTCAAAGCGGAAAAATTGGCGCGGGAGCGAATGCAACGTCTTGATATGCTCAATTGGCAGACGGAAGAAATCGCCGCGGCCTGCTTGAAACCGGGCGAAGATGAGACGTTGGATCAAGAAATCCGCGTCTTGGCCAATGCCGAAAAAATTGCTACCGCCCTGAGTCGGGCCTATAACTTATTGCAGCAAGGGCCTAAAGGAGGCGGCGGGGTGCTGCCGTTACTTGCTGACGTTAAACGGGAGTTAGAAGCGGCGGCCCGTTTTGACCCGCGCATTCAAAAACAGGCTGATATTATCACCGAAGCGTTTTATCAGCTTGAAGAAGTCGCTAGCGATATCCGTCGGCACAGTGAGACTATTGACTTTGAGCCCCGGCGTCTCGATCAGCTTCAGGAGCGGCAGGACTTAATTCAAAAGTTAAAGAAAAAGTACGGCGCTACCATTGACGAAATCTTAGCATATTATGAGCAAGCGCTTAGCGAGCTGGCTGTCCTCACCCATTATGACGAGCATATGGCCGAACTTGCGGCGCGTAAGCAGCGTCTTGAGGAAAGAGCGCGGCAGGCGGCTGACGAGCTGGATGCCTTGCGCCAGCGGGCGGCCAAACAGTTGGCCGCCGAAGTAAGCCGCCACCTGCAGGATCTTGGTATGCCGAAAGCTCGCTTTATCGTGCAAATAACAAAAACGGCGCAGCTTGCGGCCCGGGGGTGCAATGAGGCGATGCTGCTCTTTTCCGCCAATCCTGGCGAGGAGCCTAAGCCGCTTCATAAGGTAGCGTCAGGCGGTGAATTGTCCCGCATTGCCCTGGCAGTAAAGACGGTATGCGCCAGCCGTGACGAAACCGGTGTAATGGTCTTTGACGAAGTTGATGCCGGCATTGGCGGTCAGACTGCCCAAATGGTTGCGGAAAAGATTGCCTTAGTCGCCGCTGATAAGCAAGTATTATGCATCACGCATCTGCCGCAGATTGCCTGTATGGCTGACCATCACCTTCTCATACGCAAAGAAGTGGAACAGGAGCGGACTACGACCCGTGTTCAAGCGCTGGATGAAACAGAGCGGGTTCTGGAGCTTACCCGTATGGTAGCCGGTGACAATCTGACCGACTTGGCAATCGAAAATGCTAGGGAGATGGTGGCCCTGGCAAAACGAAAAAAAGAAAAATGGAAAAATAAAGCGCAAGCTTGAGCTTGCGCTTTATTTTTCTCAAAAAACAGAGTAAACCTCGCTTAAAGTCAATTTATGCTATAAATTCCGGAATAATCCCGAATTCTTTCGGGAATTTATAAAATCAGGTAAACAAAAAACAGCACAACGATCGTCCGCACCTGGGAATTTAAAGCAAGGAGTGATGGCAAGGGTATGAGAGGCATCAACTGGCGCTTTGTGACCGGAATTATAATTGCAATCAGCATTGTTGCCTTTTGCTTAACGCCGCAGTTCCGCCATATTTATAGTCTTCCTCCCCATATGCGTATAATAGAAGGGGAAACGGCGTTGTTTACCGTCAATTTTCCGCTGACGGTAACAGTCAATTCCGATTTTGACCCAAGCATTCGCCTTCATTCCGATACACCGCTATATGCCCTTTCCCGGCCGGTATCGCTGCAGCCGGTAAAACTGGGTAAAGCAGTTGTCGAGTTTAGGTTGCTCGGCCTTATTCCCGTGCGGACAGTGCAAGTAGACGTGACGCCGCCGCTTAAACTAGTGCCGGGAGGTCATTCCATCGGGGTCGTCCTTCACTCTCAGGGAGTGATAGTAGTTGGCAATTCGCCGGTTCTCAGCCAAGACGGCCAATATTACACTCCCGCCAAAGACGCCGGTATCGCTGTTGGGGACGTCATTTTAAGCATTAACGGTACCCCGGTTAATAACGATGCGCAGGTAGCGGAAATCATCAATGAGGCCGGCAAAGAGAAAAGTCCGGTAGATATTTTAATAAAACGGGGCGATTCCCGCGCGCAAGTCACGGTGACACCAGTTTTATGCAGCGACACCAAAAGATATCGTATCGGCCTTTTTGTCCGCGATAGCGCAGCAGGTGTGGGTACATTAACTTTTTACGAACCTGTATCCCGAACATATGGCGCCTTGGGTCATATTATCACCGATTCAGATACGAACCAACCCATTGATTGTGAACAAGGCAAAATTGTTCTGGCAACAGTGTCGGGTATCCAGCATGGTAAACGGGGCCAGCCCGGGGAAAAAATCGGCGTTTTTATTGAAGAAGGGCAAATGCTGGGTGACATCCGTAAAAACACGCCCTTTGGCATTTACGGCAAACTGGAAACGTTGATTGAAAACAACTTATTTCATGAAGCTATCGCCGTGGCGTCGATGAGCCAAGTGCAGACAGGCCCGGCCGAAATGCTCACCGTGATTGACGGGCAGACCATTGAGCGGTTCAGCATTGAAATCCAAAAAGTAAATCTTCAGGAGGTACCGGAAGGCAAAGGGTTGGTAATTAAAGTGACCGACAGTCGATTGCTTGAAAAGACGGGTGGCATTGTCCAAGGCATGAGCGGCAGCCCTATTATACAAAATGGCAAAATCGTCGGTGCGGTAACGCATGTCTTTATCCACGACCCAACGCGGGGCTATGGCTGCTTTGTCGACTGGATGCTGATGGAAAGTGGTCTGTTGCCGAAAAAAGAGAGGCAAACAGTCAGAAAACTATTCAGTTTTTCAGGCTTATTTGGTGCGCCTGGCTGGGCGTTATTATCCTTGGGGTAATTTTGCATTTAAGATTGTTTCTCCTCATAACTATATCATGGGGGGGAAGGACATGAATTTTAAAAATTTATTTGTTTGCTTAAAGGCTGCGGCAGCACTTTCTGCTGGAAAGACCGTCAGGAAGGCCGTTACATTGAATTGACGGACAAAAATGAAGTATGTCCTGAATGCGGTTGGTGGAAATGTCACTATTGCGGTTCTTGCCGGTGTAATAAACTCAATGACGAAAGGAAAAGCGAACAAGACAACGAATAGATGAAATATAAAAAAATCAGGCGGAAAGGAGCGATTACGTTGCTGCGCGGAGTCCGGGGAGCGACAACAGTAGATGCGAATACGCCGGAAAATATACAGGAGCGAGTTCGCGAACTATTAACAGTTCTTGTCCGGGAGAATGGAATCGATACGGCCGATATCGGAGCGGTAATTTTTAGTTCTACACCCGATTTAAATAGCATGTATCCTGCCGCAGGGGCCCGGATTTTGGGTTGGACGGAAGTGCCGCTATTCGGCACCCAGGAAATTGATAATCCTACAGGTTTGGCTAGGTGCATCCGGGTACTCATACTGTGGAATACCGACCTTCCTCAGGGGAAGATCAGGCATGTGTATCTACACGGCGCGGCGGTACTGCGGCAAGATATCAACAGGCAATAAAATTCAGCCTAGAAAAAGGCTGTTTTTTATTGTCTGTAAATTTTAACAATATTATACAGTGAATCCCGCTCAACAGGAATGCGCCCGGCTTGACGGATGACATTGACCAGCCGTTCGATGCTTAGCGACTGCTCAGACTTACCGCCGGCCGCATGTGTGATTTTTTCCTCGTTTACCGTTCCATCCAAATCATTGGCGCCAAAGGCCAGCGCCAACTGGGCAATCGGCAAGGTAAGCATAACCCAATAAGCTTTGATGTGTTTAAAGTTATCGAGCATGAGACGGGCAAGCGCTATCATTTTCAGGTCTTCCCAGGCTGGAACCCGCGTGACCTGGCTTTCTAATGCGGTATTTTTCGGATGAAAGGCCAGACCGATAAACGTTTGGAAGCCCCCGGTCTCATCCTGCAGGTCGCGAAGCGCCAAAAGGTGGTCAATGCGTTCCTCTGGTGTTTCGATATGGCCGTAGAGCATGCTGGCATTTGTCCGGATACCGAGACGATGGGCCGTGCGCATGATAGCGAGCCAGTCTTCACCGCTGGCCTTATTTGGACAAAGAAGGCTCCGCACCCGGGGGCTAAAGATTTCCGCTCCGCCGCCCGGCATAGATCCAAGGCCAGCCTTCTTCAGGGTTTTCAGCACTTCTTCCACCGATTTGCCGGATATCTTGGCAAAATAGTGAATTTCAACAGCAGTGAATGCTTTAAGATGTAGATGGGGCAAGGCTTCTTTAACGGTGGCGATAATATCGACATAATATTCAAAAGGCCAGTCGGGGTGTAAACCGCTAACGATGTGTAGTTCGCGCAAATCAGGGTCCTCAGCCGCTTGGCGGGCGATACGGAGGACATGTTCTTTGGTCATGCTGTAGGCTTGCGGACTGGAGTTGTCACAGCCGAAAGCGCAAAATTTACAACGGGCAGTGCAGACATTTGTCAGGTTAATATGCCGGTTAACATTAAAATATACATAATCGCCGCTGACCCGTTGACGAACTTTGTTGGCAAGATAGCCTAGCCAGGCCAAATCATGTGAGTGGAGGAGTGCAAGTCCTTCATCACGGGACAAACGAAGACCTTCTGTGATTTTTGTTTCGATCTGATAACGAAATGCGTCGGAAAGCATGGCGACACTCCTTTCACTTAGCAATTCGCTGATGAATCGTGGTTTTCCTGTAGATATAGTAAAAAATGAGAAACCGGAAATTTTTTCAAGAAAAACCATTTAGAAGGATTATGTACAAAAATAGCGAATAATTCAGGTGAGCTATATAAAGCCTAATCCAGCTCAGGAGCGGGGGAACCATTACTGGGGTGAAACTCTTTAGGAGTGGGGTGCCTTCAACCCTAACCCGTCAGCTAACCTCGTCGGCTTAGAGAGGAGAATTGTCTTGGGTAAAGTGTTTCGGACGATGGTTCTTTTTTTGCTGCTGTTTATGACAGCAACCTTCGCCCACGCCTCAGGAGTCTATGAAGAAGGGGATCAAGGCCCGGAAATAGCCGCTATTCAGGCCCGGCTTAGAGAGCTTGGCTATCGGCTGGAGGTTGACGGCGACTTCGGCCAGGCGACCAAAAGCGCCGTAATCGCCTTCCAAAAAGACCGGGGCTTGGAAGCGGATGGCGTTGTCGGGGCCCAGACCTACCGCGCTCTCATGGGACGGGACATGCCGGTTAGCCGTGATAGTAGCGCTGCCCGGCGGGTCATTCAGACGGCCATGCGTTATATCGGCGTTCCCTATGTTTTTGGCGGTACGACTCCTGATGGGTTCGACTGTTCCGGCTTTACCCGGTTTGTGTATGCCCGGGCGGGCGTATACTTGCCGAGAACGGCTGACGCGCAGTTTGAAGTGGGTCAACCTGTATCTTATTCAAGATTACAGCCTGGCGACATGGTTTTCTTTTCCACTTATGCTCCTGGTCCTTCGCACAGCGGTATTTACTTGGGAGATGGCAATTTTATCAGCGCTACGTCCAGCCGTGGTGTGGTCATCGATCGCATGGATAGCAGTTACTGGGGGCCGCGTTATGTAGGAGCGCGTCGGGTGTTATAAGATTTGGAGGCCAGGCGCCTCCTTTTATTTTTCCTCTATTTGAGCAAAAATTGCTGTATGACAGAATGTTTGCATAGCCTGTGTTTAATGGTAGAAGAATAAAGAAAAGACTGGGCAAATTTTTTTTTATGCTTTTAGTAAGAAAGTTCCTATTTGTGATGAATCGTATATATTTTGATTAGAAGCGGAGTGAATTATCATGTTAAATGACCTGGTGCAGCAGCTTAAGGAAAAGGGGTATCGCATTACACCGCAGCGGCGGGCAATTTTAGAGCGGATACTCCAAACGGCGAAGAACTTGACAGCGGCGGAAATATGGCGTGAAGTCCGTCATCAGTATCCAGACGTTGGTCTCGATACAATTTACCGTAACCTGAATATTTTGGTTGAAATGGGGCTGTTAATTCCTATTGTCGGGCTGGGTAAGAACGGAACTCGGTATGAGGTAGCTTCCTCATCCCGGCATCATCACCATATTACTTGCATAAAGTGCGGTGAAGCGGCTTGCTTGGAATTTTGTCCTATTGATCCTGAATTTTTAATTATGCTTCGCCAGCATGGGTATGAACTTGTCCGGCACAATATTGAGTTGTTCGGTCTTTGCGCGCAGTGCCGGCAGGGTTAGGAGGGCAATAAATGTGCATGGTGCAGCTTGATGGCGTATGCTTTGCCTACGATGATCATCCCGTGCTTAACAATATATCTTTAGTGGTAGCCAGCGGTGATTTTCTCGTCGTTGTCGGTCCCAACGGGGCTGGTAAAAGTACGTTGCTAAAAATAATGGCGGGAATCGCTAGGCCACAGGGCGGCGAAGTTCGCATCGACGGACAGTCGGTAAGGGAAGCGCAAAGGCAGGGACTAATTGGTTATGTACCGCAGACCTACGGAAAGAACTCGGCCGGTTTTCCGGCAACAGTGGAGGAAGTAGTGGCATTGGGTTTGGTCACAGGCGGCGTTACCAGGCCCAGCAAGCAGTTAGCCACCCATATTGTAGAACATATGTTGGAACTTGTTGATATGGCTGACCTGCGCTCAAGGCGTATCGGTGAACTCAGCGGCGGGCAGCTGCAGCGAGTGATGGTGGCGCGAGCTTTGGCCGGCAACCCCAGGCTCCTTTTGTTAGACGAGCCGACTAGCGGCATTGATGCTGATGCCAGCGCCAAAATATACGAACTGTTGGGAACGTTGAATCGCAACTTGGGGATTACGGTTGTCATGGTTTCCCACGACATTGAAAAAGCCACCTGCTGGGCTTCGCGGGTGGCCTGCATCAATCGGGGATTATGTTTTTTGGGCAGTGGCCGTGAGTTTCGCGATAGCCACATGCCAGTACGCCACTTTTGGTATGAAACCGGGAGGTGAAAAGATGGAATTTCTCCAATACGACTTTATGCAGCGAGCACTTGCCGCGGGTCTCATTACCGCCATTGTCTGCCCGCTGATTGGTATGTTTGTTGTTATCCGCCGGCAGTCGCTTATTGGCGATGGGCTGGGTCACATCGCCTTTGCTGGCGTGACGGGCGGATATCTCATAGGGTGTAACCCTGTTGTCGCCGCCGCACTGCTTACTGTTGCTGGCGCCGTGGGCATTGAGTTTGTCAGACGGTGGCACAGTCAGTTCGCTGATATGGTTTTGGCCATCTTTTTCTATGCCGGCATTGCTTTGGCCATCATTTTCAGTACCATGACGCGTATGAGCGGCGCCGGGCTGCTTAGTTTTCTTTTTGGCAGTATCATGACTGTTACGACCATAGATCTTATGCTTATAGCCTTTTGCGGCGCCGTCGTCGTGGCGGTAATTTACCGGTATTTTGACAAGTTGATGCTGTTGGCGCTGGACGAAGAGGTAGCGATTGTGTCCGGCGTCAATACCGGCGCGATTAATATGCTGTTCAGCGTGTTGACCGCGCTGGTCGTCGTCATCGGCATGACGGTCGTGGGGATTTTACTGGTAAGTGCTCTCATGGTTGTTCCCGTTGCTGCGGCGCACCTTCTTCGCCGCGGTTTCAAAGCGACCTTGGCCTGGGCGATCGTTTTTTCCATTCTGTCCGTCATCGGCGGCCTTGTTTTTGCTTTCTATCTTGATATTGCGCCGGGCGGCACGATTGTTATAACGACTATCGGGCTTTATCTGCTAATTTTGTTTTGGCGAAGAGATTTTTTAGTTTTTGGTAGTTTAGCCGCGTCCAGGTACCAGAGCGGCGATTAAGCGGGAGAATTGACGGATAAACGGCAGTACTGCCAGTGACGAAATAATGTTGAAAAGAGTATGGACCATGGCTACCTGTGCGCCGAAGTCAGCCGTAATCCAGGCGGCGACGCTTGTCAGCAGCTCCGTTAGGGGTAAAAAAATCAGTGCGCCTGCAACATTTAATATGATATGGGCGGCAGCTACTCGCTTCGCCGCGAGCGGGGCGGCACTGCCGACGATTACAGATGAAAGACAGGAGCCAATATTATTGCCGTAAACGACATAGGCGGCGGTTGTTAAATCAATGATGCCATCGGCGGCGAGTACCATTAGCGCCCCGGTGGCGGCGCTGCTCGACTGGAAGAGAAAGGTGAGAATGATTCCGCCCATAATACCGTACAAAGGGTTGGACCGCTCCTTGGTAAGGTAATCAATGATTGTCTCTATTTGGGGAAGCTGGCCAATTAAATCGGAGATAAGGCTGAGACCAATGAACATGCTGGCCAATCCGGCAACAGCCAGGCTGACATAGCGCAGTTTTTGGGAAAAAACTGCCATGATAAGCGACAAAACTAGCAAGGGAAGAAAGTAGTGGTCCGGTAAGGAGATGGTTAGGAGCTGTACGGTTGAACAAGTCCCGATATTGGCACCCAGGATAATGCCTAAGCCCTGATAAAAAGTGAGGTATTCGGCGCTAACCAGGCCGATAGTGACAAGGGAAACAGCGGTGCTGCTCTGCATAAGCGCTGCTGCTGCCGTTCCCACCAATAGACCCCGCCAGGCCGTTACCGTCATGGATTGAAGAAGGCGCTGAAAACGTCGCCACAGCAGGCGCTTTAAGCCAAAGCGCATTAGAAAGATGCCGCCGACCAGCATTCCCACACCGGCAAACATCACGATAAGAATATACATATGTTGCACCCTCCTTTGCAGTAACTCTATGAGGTATGGCAGCATCCAATGCTAGTAAACCTTTTTAAATAATGGTATAATTTTGCATATAAGCGGTAATGCTTACCAAAATAGGTTAAAACAGGAGGGCTGTTATGCAGTATTCCCGAGCGAAAACTTGGCAGATTTTACGAGAACACGTTACCGGTGAAGCACTGTTAAAACATTGTGTAGCCGTGGAAATTGCCATGCGCGCTTACGCGCAAAAATTTGGCGAAGACCCCGATTATTGGGGAGCGGTGGGATTACTACACGATATTGATTTTGAAAAATTTCCCCATGACCATCCCAACCATGCCAGAGAAATTCTTGCTTCTTACGGCTATGACGATGAATTTATTACTAACGTCGAGTCCCATGCGCGGAACTGGGAGGGGGAGCGCACCCTTTTACAAAAAACATTGCTGGCGGTGGATGAACTGACCGGCTTTATTATCGCCTGCGCCCTTGTCCGTCCGGATAAAAGTTTAGATAATCTGGAAGTAAAGTCGGTTATGAAGAAAATGAAGGATAAAGCCTTCGCCCGTGCCGTCAATCGTGAGACGATAGTGAACAGTGCCGAGGCAATGGGCGTGGATCTTAAAGACCATATCGATTTTGTTACGAAAGCACTGGCGGCAGCAACTCGGCAGCCTGAATATCAGGAGCTTCCGTTAGTCAGCTAAGCGGTTTCAGGAACAAAAAACCTCTTCGCCGTATGGCGAAGAGGTTTTTTGCAGGTTTTGCGGCTTTGGCAGCGAATAACTCCATATGGGAGGTTGATGGTATGGCGATACATTATCTCGATATGTTAGGGGAAATTTGCCCCCATCCGCTGCATATGGCCCAAGCCAAGATGGAGAAGTTGAAAAGCGGCGATGTACTGGTCGTCGAATCGGATTTCAGTCGCTCAGTTCGTAACTTATTGGCCTGGGCGGATAAACAAGGCTACAAATTTGATGTAGAGGAAGTTGACAAAGGGATTTGGCAGGTTAAAATCACCAAATGCTAGCAAACTTCTAGTTCCCCTGGCAATGTTATAAATCTGATGAAACGTTTGGCAATGCCGGACAAGTCGGCGTCGCGATATACTAAGTTATATTCGACGCTTGGATCAATGTTTTCTATCGGTAAGGCCAGCAGGGTTCCATGGCGCAGTTCCTTCTGCACCGTCAGACGGAGACATATGGAAACGCCATGGCCTTTTTCTACTGCCGACTTAATGGCATTGGAATTGCTAATTGTGGTACGCGGTTTCAAATTCATAAATTTTAAGTTAATCGGTTCGAGAGCCTGGTCTAGGATATAGTGCAGCTCCGAGCCCTCTTCCGGTAGTATAAGGCGGCTTTTGGTAAGCTCCTCAATGGTGACGCTCGTTTTCCCGGCCCATTGTTCGTTGTTGGGAACAATAGCCACCAACTCGTCTTTAAAAACGGATTTTTTGGTAAGTCCTTTGTAGTTTGCTACCGGGCACTCGATAATGGCTAAATCAATTGCTTTATCGTAAATTTTGGTAATCATCTCCTGCAGACTGCCAATTTCAAGGTTAATTTGCAGTTCAGGATATTTGTCCTTAAAAGTCCAAATGCCGCAGGCCAATGCGTGACTGCCCACGGTAGCGGTAGCACCGATGATAAGCCGTTGGTTTTTTTCGTCAGCGAGACTCGAGAGTTTACGTTCCAGGTCTTCATGCAGTTCGAGGATTTGTTTGGCGTATTCAAAAAGGGTGGCTCCCGCCTCGGTCAGAATAACGCCGTGTGGTGTCCGCTCAAAAAGCTTTATGCCGTAATACTCCTCCATGGAGTGGATTTGGGCGCTGATTGCGGGCTGAGAGATATGCAGGAGCTTGGCTGCCTTGGAAAAACTTTTTACCCGGGCCACCTGGCAGAATAAATCAAACTGCCCAAGTTGCATTGTTATGACCTCCTAGGATTTGTCCTGTGCTAATTATAACATGGGTTTGTATAAATATTTCACATAAAATTGCGATAAATAATTATAAATAATACAAGTTTAGGTATAAGTAAAAGTTATATGTAATGACAGGGACAAGCATGGATACCCTGCTGTTTTTTTTGCCATAAATCTTTCCCAGCACGCATAGAGTTTACAAAGACAGTTTTAAAAGGAGAGGGACGATGGGAAAGAACAAGGCGACAAAGCTGACGGCACATTTTGAGGATACGAATGCCCGCCAGGTGATTGGGGCCCATCTGATGACGTTGCTTGGCCGGCAGGAAGGTATTAATGCACGTCATCTAATCGTCTTATGTATTGGTTCCGACCGGTATACAGGGGATGCCCTCGGGCCGCTAGTAGGATCGTATCTAAAAGAGCACACCGACTATACCGTATATGGCTGCCTTGACCATCCCGTGCATGCCGGCAATCTGGTAGAAACAATTAACATTATCAATAACCGGTATCACCATCCGCTAATTATTGCCGTAGACGCCTGCTTAGGCAAGGCCAGTGAAATCGGCAATATCGAAGTTTGGGAAGGCGGCTTAGAAGCAGGTATTGCTGTCGGCAATCGGCTCCCATGTGTGGGTAATATTTCTATCATTGGTGTTGTCAATGCCGGCGGCAAAATCGGCTATTTAGATTTACAAAGCACGCCTCTATCAATTGTCATGAAGTTAAGTAAAATTATTGCCACGGCACTGGAAGACGCCCTGAAAATGATGGCAATGCCAACGGCATCAGTTTCGGGTTAGAATTAATCGTGAAAAATTTTATCCCACATCATGTATAAGATGACCAATATGGCGGCAAAAAGTACACCTATGTCGCCAATAAACTGTCCCATAAAATCACCGTCCTGCTGCGATTATAAAGCATTAATCCATAGTGGCGCAAGTATCTCAGCTTTTGCCAGGAAAAACCATTGAAAACAAGTGCTGCTGACAGGCACAGAACCGGCCGATCACCCATACAATGAACCGACGAATTGTCAGCGGGGGTGAATGGCTTGGTATCTTTTTTTGCTGTTTTGGCAGCTTCGGTTTTAAAGGGAATCGCGCTCCTTGTCTCCTATATTACTAACAATACATTTCCGTTGCCGCTCTCAGAAAAAGAAGAGCAGATTTACCTGGAAAGACTGAAGGCAGGAGACGAAAAAGCCAAGAATGTTTTGATTGAACGAAATCTTAGACTGGTGGCACACATCGTCAAAAAATTTGACAATACCGGCGAAGATGTCGATGACCTTATTTCCATCGGTACAATTGGACTGATTAAGGCGATCAATACTTTTGACCAAGCCAAGAAAATCAGGCTGGCGACATATGCAGCCCGCTGCATCGAGAACGAAATTTTGATGCACTTAAGAAGCACACGGCGAATACGTTCGGAAGTTAGCTTATACGACCCGATCGGGGTCGACAAAGAAGGCAACGAGATAACTCTTATTGATGTTCTTGGTACCGCGCCGGATGTTGTGGCCGAGGCGGTGGAAAATCAGTGCGAGACAGAGCGCCTTAGCAAGGAAATTCACCGTCTGAGCAAACGGGAAAAGTGGGTATTGGAGATGCGTTTCGGCATGCCGGACGGCAGCCGTAAGACGCAGCGTGATATTGCCAAGCTTTTAGGTATTTCCCGTTCCTATGTTTCAAGAATAGAAAAAAGAGCAATCAGCAAATTGTCTAAGAATCTTTACGTTGAAGAAAACAAATAATTAATACATCTTCATATTTCCGTTTTCCAGGGACTAAGACGGTAAAGTCAGTATAATTGTGTAAAAAGGAATTGTCCAAAAAAGAATCAAGCCCTAATTGGTGTGTAAAAATTAGGACTTGCTCCTAATTTTTAGAGTGGTCACATTTTAACAGCATAACTCTTTTATAGTTACAATAACGGCGGCGCCACGAATTACTTCTTTGGTGGCAACCATTGGCTAGTGCACTGAATCAATCGTCAAATATAAGTTATAAAGATGGCTGGTATTAATATGCATGGATGGCCAATAATTATCGACTGATTTTTTATTTCCTGCCCCATTGGCTTTGCTACAGCTCTAAATATTATGGAAAAATATATGAAAAGAAAGGACGAACACCGGCGTGATATATGTGACCAATACCCCCAATAATGCAGGAGTGGCGATTTACGGCGATTACTTGGATTTTAAAGCGCTGTACGATGCATTGCATACCGTTGTTGGCGACGAAGAGGAGGAGCCAGCATTGTCTGGTGCCGGCCTTAGGGTGCTAGCGGTTTGTTATGACTTGCGACACGCGCTGATGGGGCATCGCGACATCGAATTTGTCGACAATGGTATGGATGCCGACAAAATGCGGCAAATGGCGGTCATTGCCAGCAGTAAAAACGTTTATCTGAAGATTAATGTGCTGTGGCCGGAAATGTTATTCGTTATGGTCGCGCTAAACGATTTTGTCAAACTTTATGCCCGCAAGCAGGCCAAGACAACTTATGACATAATGCTAAACAGACGTAACATTTGGGACGACTCGATCGCCCAGGTGCGTATGTTGCAAGCGGCGGTTGCCAAATGCCTTAAAAGCGTGGTTCCTGCCGGTGTATACAGCCGGATGATGGGCAGCCTGAATAAAGAATACATCGTGTGTTACAACTATGCTACGCAGTATGTGGATCTGCTCAATTGCCGGTTTTTGAAGATGAGTAAAGAAAAACGCCTGAAAAACCTATCGAAAATGGCAAAACTTCTGACGGAGCCGGGCAGTGAATATCTCGATTTGCGGAATGAGATTTTACAGGCGGCGCAAGAATATAACTGTCCAATCGAGGACATAAGGATTAGTGGCGTGGAATATCCCGACCATATTGATTGGTGAGCTCATCGCCCGAAAAAAGAAACCGGATGAATTACATGCTCGTCCTTCGGATTAAAGCCGGTTAGCCGCCGATCGATGAGCATCGCTCCCCGTTGGATACTGTAATGGCCAAACCGCCGCCTGATGGCATCGACGGTGCGTTCCAGCTTTTCGACCTTTGTTTTGTCCGGATTAAACAGATCAAGCTGGACGTTGCCACTTGCCGTCACCAGGCCGGCGGCCCGTACGCCCAGGCTGCGGACCGGCTTTTCCCAGCGATAGTTGGCGGTAAAGAGTTCCAAGGCTTTGTGGGCAATATCGCCGGAAACGAAAGTCGGACTGCCGAGCTTGCCTTGTCTTTCGAATGAGTAAAGCTCCGTATCCCGGACGCTAATCGCCACAATCGTGCATTTTAGGCCGTGTCTGCGCAGCCGGGCGGCGACACTTTCGGCCAAAACATAAACAATCAGCTTGACATCTTCGATGTTAACCAGGTCCCGCACGGTCGTCGTACTGTTGCCGATGGATTTAACAATGCTTTCCTCGCCGCTATGGCGTACCGGCGATGTATCGAGGCCATTGGCAAAGCCCCAAAGGGTTTCGCCCCAAATGCCCAGCAGGAGCCTTAAGTTTTCAACATTGCGCCGGGCTAGATCGCCGATGGTGAATATCGCCCGGTTGGCCAGTTTGCGCCGGGTTGACCGGCCGACATATAATAGTTCCTCCACCGGCAATGGCCACACTATCTCGCGAAAATTCTCTTTGGTAATAACGGTGGTAGCGTCCGGCTTTTGGCGATCGCTGCCCAGTTTGGCAAAAACTTTGTTCCACGAAACGCCGACCGACGCCGTTATGCCAAGCTCTTCACGCACCCGGCGGCGAATGGCGGCGGCGATCGCTTCGCCATCTCCGAACAAGCCAACCGAGCCGGTAACGTCCAGCCAGGCCTCGTCAATGCCAAAACTTTCAACCTGATCGGTGTAATCGTCATATATTGCCCTGGCCAGCCGGGAAAAGCGCAGATACTTGCCAAAGTCTGCCGGTACAATCACCAGGCCAGGGCACTTTTGCCTTGCTTCCCAAATGACATCGCCGGTCTTGATGCCATAGGCTTTGGCCGGGTAGTTTTTGGCAAGGACAATGCCATGACGGGCTTCGGCATCGCCGCATACGGCGACCGGTTTATCCCGTAGTTCAGGCCGGTAGAGACACTCGACGCTGGCATAGAAATTATTCAGATCGACGTGAAGAATAACGCGATCCACGCTACATCCCCCAAACGGCGCTTACCTTTCAATAAACCAGCGGCCTTCGTCGCAGAACAAATACACTTCCTTGCCGGCAATCCGGCAGGTATACCGCATGCCTTGTCCACCGCCTTTAAGGGAAGCGGCCGGCCGGACATCCAGGATTCGGTCGATCGGGTAGATGCGCCCGTTGGTCCAGCGCAGGGACAGGGGGCGGATTTCTCCGTTTACATTATGCTCAGCCGTAATTTGGACAAAAACCTTACCCATAGCGACCTCCAATTAAGAACATTTGTTCGATAAAATTATAAATCAAGCTTTGCCAAAAGGCAAGCAAGATATCTTTTGATACGTCAATGGCAGATCCACATATTGCCGGAAACGGGTCGATCATGCGGCTGGCCCCGGTAGCGTTATACTACGCCAATAATTCGCCGTTGGCAATGAAGTATTGTGCTGATAGCTCTCGTACGACCCATGCGGCCGCGGAGTGCATTGATGCCTGCAAATAAAATAAAAAAACCACCCCAAATAAAGGGAAGTGGTTATGTGGTCTATGGGCGTTTTATCACTCGAATACTTTTGAAGAGGGAGCATTGCTGGCGGTAAACTTAGGGGATGACGCCGACACTACCGGTGCGGTATACGGTCAACTGGCCGGAGCTTATTACGGGGTGGGCAAATACCGGCGAAATGGCGAAATATCATCTGGGAACGCGAGCTAATCGAAAACTTTGCCACTGAAATTTATCATCAAATGAAAACTATGCGTAACGTTATGAATTATGAATTAAAATTAACATCGGATTATTAGTGACGTCTGAAGGTATTCCTATTGCCCACCAGGTTTTTGAAGGGAGCGTGGCCAATAAAACCACTTGAGCAGTGGGCTGGAGGTGCTATACCGGCACCATGTGGAGAGCGAAATCCAAAGGGCCAAACCAATCATAGATAATAAAGCTTTACAGCATTACCCTGCCTTATTTTTTAACACCCAGTCAACGGTTTTAACCCCATAAAATCCAGTGCCAAATTGACGTCATGGATGTCATATATTTTTTTCTCCAGGCAAAATTGGATTACCAAATCAAACGCGTCACTGTCCGACAAAGTATAACCGGCGGAATTTAACAGCGTTATCGTGTCGTTTTTATCAAGTTCGAGGGCCAAGGCGATGGCGATAATCGTGCTTTTGCCGGGACGATAATCGGGTTTTGAGCGGATTTTATGAAAGTGCCTGCGGTCGATATTTGCCTTGCGATATATTTCCGCGTCGCTCATGTTTTTGCTGTCAATAAAATGGAATAAGACCTGCTTAAATGTTCGCTTTTGCTTGGTTTCTATAAAATCTTTAACTTCTTCGTAAGCGATACTATAAGCAAGACCGTAGTCGCGTGTATTGTCCTGGAGAGCGTATGTAGTGTATATATTTTTATGTTGATTAACATATTCTGCGAGTGCCTGGCGTATTTCTTTACTTAGCATTATGGCCGTACCTCCGCATTGTCGCCTCGCAGGCGACCACTTCTTACTTGTTTTTAGCTATTATTATAGCAAACAAAACAAGTTAAGGGGTGATACGTTTGAACGCCAACTTAACCGAAATAATTTTTCTGCTCGACCGGAGCGGTTCGATGGGGGGACTTGAAAGGTCTACCATAAGGGGTTTCAATGAATTTATCGCAAAACAGGCCCAATTGGAAGGGCGGACACTACTTACGGTGATTTTGTTTGATCACGAATATGAAATTTTGTGGAACGGCATCGATGTCAAAGGTGTTAAACTAACCGAAAACGAATATTATGTCCGCGGGTGTACGGCTCTTCTCGACGCGATTGGCAAGACTATTGTGGATGTTAATTACAGGCTGTCAAAAACCAATGAAAGTGAACGGCCCGGTAAGGTAATATTTGTTATTACGACAGATGGTTTGGAAAATGCCAGCCGTGAATTCACCTACCGAAAAGTTAAAGAACTGATACGCCGCCAGCAAGAACAATATGGATGGGAGTTTATCTTCCTCGGCGCCAATATCGACGTCGAACAAGAAGCCGACAAAATTGGCATTCATATTGACAATGCCTTTAATTTTGAGGCTTCTACTGCTGGTATCGAGGCTATGTACCTAAAGGTAAACGAAGCGGTATGCGAGAAAAGAAATCAATACCTAAGTCCCCGAAAAACTAAGTAGTCTAACGAACGCCTCCCCTTGAGATTGCTCAAGGGGAGGCGTTTTTTGAAAAAACATGAATGCTAGATGTTCTTAAGCAGCAGTTAAATCTACGACTTTTCTCCAATTATAAAACGCTGAATATACTCCTTCATAGTATCTTCAAAAGGCCCAACGTCCTCTACACTTCAACTGACGGAGGCGGTATTGGGCAGCCGCCGCCGTAACGGATGGCGGCCTTAATCGAAAGTATTCCGTTATCTTTTGCATTGCTTAAAAAAGTTGATGCAAAATTTTCGAATCAATGTTAATCTGGTATTGAGCCATTTCAAAATCACCTCTCGTTGAATGTTGTTGCCGCTTCATTCTAACTGAGGATTTTGAATTGGCTCTTCTTTTGTTAATTCCTTTTTACACAATTATACGGACTCTACTATGGCGGGTTGTCCTATTATTTGAAATTATAAAATTTGTGAACTGTTTTTTGTTTTTCTCGTGTTTCAAAATTCATGACTGTATTTTCGGTTATAACTTCCGATAATTTATAGTTATCGGAAGTTATTTTAATGTGTGCTCGGCATGGGCGTTGTCTCTAGGGTGAAAGTCCCGAACGGCGAAGGTAACAGTAGCTGTAGCCTAAGACAATGGTGCCCATTGCGAGATGGGATCCTAAGGAAGTCGGCGGCAAATCTTCGTTCTGAGGGAAACGAACCGCAAATGAGGCTAGGGGCAGTTGGTTGAGCTTGCGTTACAAAGCAAAGTCCTTGCTACCGAAGGTTGCCCAGAGTAACTGCGGCAGGTAGATGGAGAGAAAGACACTGCTCTTACCCGGGGAGGTGTGCCAGAAAAGCTAATTAAATTAGCAACCAATGTTGTGAAGTATGGCTGAACAAAGAAAAATCCCACAGGATAAATTCCAGTTCCATTAAATTGCCTAAATAATGTCAAGCCAAGCGGCCCAGTAAAATCAGGTTACGGTCACATAATTTGAGCAATAGCCGGACAAATATTTCAAAATGCAACAAAATAGATTAGAGAGAGGTTAAACTGCAAGAGGGTTGTATGTGCGTAATGCCGAAAAATTCACTGACACGCATTCATGAGACATAAAATAGGCGAAGATATGGTGGGGGCTTACGGAATGAATGAAGTTATAAGTTCTAATGAACAATTGATAGCAAAAATAAATGAAGTGCTAAAAGAAAGAAAGGGCAGGAAAATAAATATCATTAATGACAAACTTACATTATCGGTATTTAGCGAACTTTCCAAAAATCTTAAAAATGTTGAGAAAATCAATTTTATTATACGCAATACTGCTTATGTGCCTGCTGGGCGCGAACTGCCTCGTGAGTTTGAGATTAGGCAAAACGATACAGACTTGTTTTTTAATTCGTATGACATCATCCAGAAAAACAAGCTCCAGCATTTTGCCAAAGCGAAATCCATGTATGATTTTATCCAAAAACATGTAAATGTGCGTAAGGCAAAAGACCCAGGGAAAATAACAGGGAACATTATCATGATTGATGATGAGATTGCTATACATGGCACATCATCCCTTGAAGTATCGAGGAAAACAAAGCGTGGAGAGCTGGCGCCCATCCATTTTAATTCTGCTGTCACCGAAAAATCGCAGCTTGAGCATTTTCAGAGGTTATTTAATATCATCTGGAACAGCGATGATTATACCGAGGATTACAAAACACAGTTGCTTGAAAGCCTTAATTATGTTTACAAAGACTATTCTCCCGAATTCCTGTACTATTTTACACTGAAAGAGCTTTTCGGCAGTCAGCTTGATAGTGGTGTGGAGCGCTTTGAAAAGGATAAAACAGGTTTTAAAAAGTCTGTCATCTGGAACAGTCTCTATGATTTTCAGAAAGATGCTGTTGTTTCCGCCATTCAAAAGATAAATAAATACAATGGGTGCATCATTGCCGACAGTGTTGGTCTGGGAAAAACCTTTGAGGCTTTGGCCGTAATTAAATACTTCGAGCTTCGGGAAGATAATGTGCTGGTTTTATGCCCTGCCAAGCTCTATGATAACTGGGATTCCTTCAAAAACCCATACATAGACAACGCCTTTATAAAGGATAACTTTAACTATAAAATCCTTTGCCATACAGATTTGACAAGGACAAAGGGTTATTCCAGAAGCGGTATAGATTTATCCCGTGTGAACTGGAGCAATTTCGACCTGGTGGTCATCGACGAATCCCATAACTTCCGCAACCGAAACGAAGACATTGAACATATGAGCCGCTATATGAAACTCATGAATGATATTATTAAAAAGGGACATGGGACAAAGGTACTGATGCTGTCGGCAACTCCCGTCAACAACTCGCTCATAGACCTGAAAAACCAAATAAGCATTATCACTGCCGATAGAGACCATGCCTTTGAAGAAGCGGGAATACCAAGTATATCCAACCTACTCCGCAAAACGCAGAAGGAAATCAATGACTGGCTTAAAACTGAAGAACGGTCAAAAAACGATCTCCTGGACAGGCTTCCCGCGGACTTCTATAAACTGCTGGAGATGGTTACTATTTCTCGGAGCAGAAAACATATTACTGGATACTACGGAAATGACAATATTGGCAAATTTCCAGAAAAACTACCGCCAGAGACATATTATCCAGAAATAGATACAAAAGGAGAACTGCTTAATTTTGCGGAAACGAATGAAATATTGGAGTCATTGAAACTGGCGGTTTATTCTCCTATGTCCTACATAAAGTCCGAATACAAGGAATATTACCGTAAAAAATACCAGACCGTCTATGGGGAGAGGGTGTTGTTCTACCACGAAAATCGCGAGCTTATCAATGCCCGCTTGCATAGATTTAACTTGTTCAAACGCCTCGAAAGCTCTGTTTTTGCTTTTGGTGAAACCATCAGGAGGCTTATCGCCAGAATTGACAGCTATATTGAGGTCATATCACGCTGTAATTCGGGAGAAGTGGAGCTTGCGGGAGAAGAATATGTTGAAGAAGATGTTACCCTTGACTATAAATATGAGATTAAGGTGGAACATTTGATTGCAGCGGATTTCCTGGAGGATTTATACTACGACAAGGAAATGTTGGAAGGTTTGTACAGGAATGTTTTACAGGTATTGAATGAAAAAAGGGACGCAAAGCTGAAAAAGCTTGAAGAAATTATTGTTAACAAGATCATCAAGACCCCTTATAACCCAGGAAACAGAAAAATGCTTATCTTTTCTGCTTTTGCTGATACTGCTAATTATCTGTATGACAGCATTGCTGATGAGCTTTCAAAACATGGAATTAATGTAGCATGCATTACTGGTTCTGGAGATCCGCGGACAACGATGAAAAATATCCGCTGTGAGTTTAACACCATTCTGCGACACTTTTCGCCAAAGTCTAAGCTGGGTCAGGACCTGCCGAAGCATGAGCAGATCGATGTGCTTATTGCCACTGACTGTATTTCCGAGGGACAAAACCTGCAGGACTGCGATGCCGTCATTAACTATGACATCCAGTGGAATCCCGTTGTGCTTATCCAGCGTTTCGGCAGGATAGACCGCATTGGCAGCCAAAACAAAAAGATTGCTATGATCAACTTCTTTCCCAATCTGGCTCTCAATGATTATTTACAGCTTGAACAGAGGGTAAAAGGGAAAATGATGGCGGTAAACTTAACGGCCTCAGGGGATGAGGATTTTCTCTCCCCTGAAATGAATGATTTTCTCTTCAGAAAAAAACAGCTGGAACGGTTGCAGAAAGAGGTTATCGAAATTGATGAACTGAATGATAACATCTCCCTGACCGACCTGAATATGAATGATTACATTTATGAGCTTTCGAGATATATCAAGAATAACACAGAGATTATGCGGGTACCCAGGGGTGTGTACTCTGTAACTGAAGGGGAAAAGAAGGGCTGCATCTTTTGCTTTAGGCATCAAAACGAGGTGGCAAAACCAGCAAACGAAAGCTCGCTTTACCCGTACTATGTAATGTATATCAGCAATGATGGTGAGATTTACTACGGCAGTGCCAATGCCCGTGAGGCCTTAAGGGAGTTCAGGAAGATTGCTTATGGCAAAGCAAAGCCTGATCCCGAGTTGTTCAAAAAATTTAACAGCCGTACCAAAAATGCCGAGGATATGTCCTTTTATTCAAGGTTGCTCAATAAGGCGATTGAAGCAATCCAGGGGGATGAGGATAAAAAAGCGGAAATGACCATCTTTGACTTCGGAGGATATAACAACGAATTTGCCAACTCAAGCTCCGATGATTTTGAGCTTATATCTTTCCTGGTGGTGGAATAGGGGTGAAGCTATGCTGGCGATACCCAGTGTATATGAGATAAATAAGACATTTACCATAAAGACATTTATGACTGCTGACCTGACCCAAAAGGAGAAAAAAAGGTTCAGGGAAGCAGTAATTGAAATAAAGCTGTTATATCAGATTGCAGGGGAGGACATCCCCTCGCTGATCAATGACGAATACGACTGCCAGGCGATTCTGTTTTTCAGTGTCCGTTTGACCGAGTTGAAAAATGCCAACTTTGTAGGAAACATCATGCAGCGGTTGGTCAAACCGTTATGCGTAATCAGATTTTATGACCATACCAATTGTCAAGTTTTTTGTTTTTGTCACAAAAGGTTGAACTTAAACGACAGGACGCAGGTGGTTATCGAGGATATGGTTTACTCCTCCCCTACTTCCATGCAGTTTGCAGACGAAACAAATACTATGATGCGGCAGTACATTGAGTTTGACAGAATCCAAAACAGGGGCAACAAGCTGGACTTTTACCTTGAAATGATGATTAAGGCGTATATCATATCCAACCTTTCCTTATGGTCTGGGACGAGGGCATTGCTTGTCTCAAAGGTATGGTATAACAGGGACGATATGTTAAAGCTCTATGACAGGCTTAAACGGGTAGAACAGCTAAAAAAAGAGCAGAAATTCGCAAAGACTGTGGCGGAAAGCGCAAGGATTAATTCAGAGTTAAAAAGGCTGTACGCCGAGTTTGCCAAAATTATCGAGAAGGCATAGGGGGTTAGGAAAGTGGAGTTTCCCAAAGTGCAGAAAGAGATATTTAATCCGATCAGTGAAAATGTAAAAAAACTGGCGCAAGTTTTCCCGTCAGTAGTGAAAGACGGGCAGGTTGATTTTGAGGCTTTGAAAGCTGAATTGGGCCAGTTTGAAACCGCCAGCGAAAAACTGTCCGAACGCTATGAGCTTGGCTGGGCGGGAAAAGAGGATGCAAAGCGGCTGGCAAACACGGATATTGTAGGACGGACGCTGAAATACATTCCAGAGGATAGTAAAAACCCCGACACTACTGAGAATTTGTACATTGAAGGGGATAATCTGGAGGTTTTGAAGCTGCTCCGAAACAGCTATTATAACAAGATTAAAATGATTTACATAGATCCGCCTTATAATACGGGTAATGATTTTATTTACAGGGACGATTTCAAGGTCAGCGAAGAAGAAAATGCTTTGTTAGAGGGAGAAAAGGATGAATATGGAGAGCGGCTTATTGTTAATCAGAAAAGCAATGGCAGATTTCACTCTAACTGGCTGTCGATGATATATCCGAGACTGAAGGTGGCAAAGGATTTGTTGACGGAAGATGGGGTTATATTTATTAGTATTGATGATAATGAAGTACACAATTTAAAGAAGATTTGTGATGAGATCTTTGGGGAAGAAAATTTTATTGCTTGTTTTACATGGGTTAAAAAGAAAAAGGGTAGTCATTTATCGAAAACAATTAGAAATATGGTTGAATATATTTTGCTATTTGGAAAAAATGCTTTAAAAATTGAGTTGTTTGGAGAAGAAGCATATAGTAATAAATGGCAACCATTAGTAAAAAGAACTAATGCTCCGAAGACTTTAGTATTTCCTGCAAAAAAAGTTGAAACTACGCTTAATGATGGGATTTATCAAGCGGGTGTTTATGGAGAAGGTACATCTTCATTGCTTTTTGAGACAGATATTATTATAAAAAATAATTTGGTTATAAATGAAATAACTGTAACTGGCCCATTTGTCTGGACACAATCGAAGCTAAACGAAGAATTAGAATTGGGTACTAGAGTTTCCTTATCGTCAAAATTTGGGTTTAATGTATTTAGAGCGGATCAGGATGAGAAAATTAAGAGACCTGTAGATATATTAGACAATAAAATGAGTGTTGGAACAAATGAAGATGCTTACCAAGAATTGTTATCAATATTTAATGTAGAAAATATATTGGATTATCCAAAACCTGTTTCTTTATTAAAGTACCTTATTAATACAATTGGCTATTTTAATAAAGAATTTACAGTTTTGGACTTCTTTTCTGGCTCTGCCACTACTGCCCACGCAGTTATGCAGCTTAATGCCGAAGACGGAGGCAACCGTAAGTTTATCATGGTGCAGCTTCCCGAACCATGTGACGAAAAAAGTGAAGCATATAAGGCAGGATTTAAAAATATATGTGAAATCGGCAAAGAACGTATCCGCAGGGCTGGGGAAAAGATAAAAGAAGAAAATAAGGATAAAGAAGGCATTGAAAATCTGGACATAGGCTTTAAGGTCTTCAGGGTAGCGGATACTAACATCCGCTGGTTTAGCGAGGCAATCAAGTCTGAAAACATGACCTTGGAAGAAAGCATGATGTCAGATAAAGACAGGCTTGACTTCAACCCAGGCTTTACCGACATCGATGTGGTTTATGAGATATTGTTAAGGCACAGGGATATTCCGCTGTCTGCAAAAGTGGAAAAGCTGTCTGAGATCGGCGAACGTACCTATATTTTTGCCGATACGGTGGTAGTCTGCCTTGAGGAGAATGTAACCGAAAGTATTATTGATAAAATTGCGACCATAGAACCGATGCCCATGAAGATAATCTTCCGCGACAGCGCTTTCGGCGATGACATAACCCTTAAAACCAACACCATGCTCAGGCTTGAAGCCCAGATGAAAAAGAACAGCGGCGAAAAGAAAAAGGCCTACAGGGTTGAGTTCATTTAAGGGGGTGGAACCGTGGCCAGCCGTATTAACTTTCAATTTGATGACAAACTGAAATACCAGCTTGATGCCATTTATTCAGTGGTTGACCTTTTTAAAGGTGTCAGCCGCCAGGACGAAGGAACGATATACCGCAATGTTAACAGAATAAAGAAGATTGGCGAAGGTGACCCCGTCCGCAATCCTCAAATTGTGAAACCATCAAGGCTTTTAAAGAATCTCCAAGAAGTTCAGCGTAGAAACATGCTGTTTATGGATAATGAGCTGAAGGGTAACAACTTTACAATTGAAATGGAAACGGGTACAGGCAAAACCTATGTTTACTTGAGGACTATCTTGGAGCTTTACAAGACTTATGGTTTTACTAAGTTTATGATTGTTGTACCCAGCATCGCTATCAGAAAAGGCGTTGAGAAGAGTATTGAAATGTTAAGGGAACATTTCAAGGCCCTCTACGACGGGCTTGACATAAAGAACCACGCTTTTGTCTATGATTCAAATAATTTGGGCAGAGTCAGCAGCTTTGTGGAAAGCAGGGATTTAAGCATAGTGGTGATGAACATCCAGGCTTTTAACAAGGACACCAATAAAATCCGCCAGGCAGACGAATACGGCCAAATTCTCTGGGAGGATATCAAGTACATAAGCCCTATTGTTATTATCGATGAGCCGCAAAAGATTGAAGGTACTGCAAAGAAAAAGAGCGCTTCTCTTACGGCCATTGAAATGCTTAACCCTTTATTTATACTGAGATACTCTGCCACCCATAAACGGCTTTTCAACCAGGTATATAAACTGGATTCCTATGACGCTTACCAGAATGACCTGGTTAAAAAGATTGAGGTTAAGACGGTGCATGGCACCATACCCAAAGATTACCCCTATATCCGCTATGTGGAGTTTACCAAGGATTTGTATGCCAAAATCGAGATATTTTGTGTTGAACAGGGCGGGGTTATCCGTACGAAACAATTCAAAGTCCGCGGCGGAGATTCCCTGTATGAGTGCTCGGGCAACCTTGCCCAATATCGAAACATGATTGTCATGGAAGATCCCCATAAGCTGAAAAAGCTTAAGATTGGCAAGTGGGATGATGTGTTGGAGCTTGCTGTCGGGGAAAGCAATGTAAATATGAGTGAGGAAGAAATAATAAGGATCCAGATCAGGCTTGCCATTAAGAGCCACCTGGATAAGCAGTACAAAATCCTGAGAAAAGGACATAAAATAAAGGTACTCACCCTTTTCTTCATTGATGCTGTAAATAAATACAGGGACAGCAGCGCCCCCGATGGCCGAGGGGAATATCTGAGAATTTTTGATGAAGAATATGCCAAGATAATTACTGATGACAGGTGGAATAAGGTATTTAAGGAGTATCCAGAGCTATTTAAGGAATACAAGGATGTTTACAGAGTCAGGGAAGGCTATTTCGCCGTTGATAAAAATAAGAATGCGGTTGAGATCGAAAACTGGGAAAACATTATGGATGAAGAAAAGTTGAAAGCCAAATCCCAGGAGGATATTGACAGGGGGATTGAGCTGATCCTGGAGAAAAAGGACGAACTGATTTCCTTTGAAGAGCCTTTGGCTTTTATTTTCTCCCACTCCGCCCTGCGGGAAGGTTGGGACAATCCCAATGTGTTCACTCTCTGTACTCTGAAGAAGAGCGGTTCCGATATTGCCAAAAAGCAGGAGATCGGTAGAGGTTTAAGGCTTCCTGTTGATATATATGGTAACCGCTGCACAGATAGTGAAGTAAATGAACTGACCGTCATTGCCAATGATTATTACGACCATTTCGCAGCGGCGCTCCAGCAGGATTTTAACGAACAGGCTGGATTTAACAAGGATGAGGTTACCTATGATGTAATCTATACTACGCTTAAAAACGCTGGTATTCCTGAAAACAAGATTATGGAGCTAGCAGAACTCTTTAAGCAGGAACTTTTAGAGCAGGGGATTATCAATAATGATGGTGTCCTTACCAGAGATGCCAGGAAAATTGAAACCATTACTTTCACTAATGAAACCCTCCAGGAACACAGTATCATGTTGAAGGAAAAGTTTGTTGAAGCGATGCTTGCCAAGGGTACCAGAAAGATTCCGATCAAGAACGGAGATGAAGAACCTGTAGAAAATGGCAAGCACAGCTATATTTCCGAGGAGTATTTCGATAAACTGCTGAAAGAGTTAAGCAAGCGGATGTCGCAGCGAACCATGTACCAGGTGAAGATCGATAATAAGGCGTTTATAGAAGAATGTGTATCGGAGTTAGATGAAGCTCTTCGGTATAAACGCATAAGGTATGAATACCATATTGAGACAGGAAAAGCAGAATTTGACGAGTTAAAAAAATTCCGCCTGGCGGATCCATCTGTACAACAACTTTTTGACGAGCTTGAGGGGATGGAAACAGGGAAAAGCGAATTTGAGATTATCAATTATATTATGTACCATACCATGCTTCCCCGTCTTGCCATATACAGGATTATTTCAAGACTTGAGAAGAAGGACATGCTGAAAAACCAGGATATCCTTGACTTCGTAACGCAGAGGCTCCAGGAAAAGCTGACCGATTTCATGGCTCAAGGGGTTATCAGATACGAGGCAATTGACGGATATATATTTGATGAATCCACTATCTTTGAAACCGAGCAGATCGATAGAAGTATGCTCGATGATGCGGCAAGCCTTGTCTTTAAAACCAATCCAGAAAGTCGGAGGGCAGTTCATAAGTATTATAAATTTGACAGCAAAGGTGAACTGGAGTTTGCCAAGAGGCTTGATGCGGATGAAAATGTGCTCCTTTATACTAAACTCAAAAAAGGCGGTTTTGTAATCGATACTCCTTACGGAGAGTATTCGCCTGACTGGGCGGTAATTTATAAAGGGGACAATAACACGGCGAGGCTTTTCTTTATTGTTGAAACCAAGATAGATAAGGATAAAAATGATTTAAATAAAGTTGAAACGACAAAAATACGGTGCGGGGAGCTTCATTTTAAAGCTGTTGCAAACGATGTACAATTTAAACAGGCAAAAAACTATGATGACTTTTTACAGAAGATCGGTGTCAAATAATGAAGTTTGCTATGTACTGTGAATACCTGGTTGAAGCTTTTTGCTTTGACCAGGTAGTTTTCAATAAATGGGCTATGGGGTCTGCTCATTAAAGATTTGTGAGGTGTCAAAATCATGAAACATCTTTCAGCCAGGCTTGCCTGGCATGATAATGGGTGGAACGGTCATTTGTGTAAAGAACCGAGGGAAAATATATATTGTTCAGGCAGGTATTCCTTTCCTGGGGACATGGTCGGAGAAAATAAAGATACGGACTTGGAGGAAGAAAACGAAGGGAAAAGTTGCAATGATATTGATTTTATTCCCCTATTTTGTTATAGTATCAACGCTTTCGGGAAATAAAAGATTAGGTGCTATGCAACTCCGCCCGATTTTTTAGGGATGATACTAAAGTTAAAAATTGGGAGCTTCCACCTGCATCTGTTTGTACATGGTGTTATGAAGAAATGTATAAGGATGAGGTAAAATGTTTCCGCTCACATTTTTTGACCTGGACTTGCTCAAAATCAATGGCCAAATAGGATAATGGAAATCAATTGTGGAAAATTCGGTTAATTATGAAAACAGAGGAATGGAAAAGCCTTCGGTCAGGACTCTTTGAGGTGGCTGCTCAAACTCTTTACCGAAGGCTTTCCAAAAAAAAGCAATTTGATTATTACTATTGAAATCATTGGCTTTTCGAGCCCTGAACCCCCTAAAAATGGCGTTTTACTGTCAAAGTCGGGATTTGCGACTATATCAGGGGATGATGGTGAAGCCAGGTAAAAGCGGCTGGTGGTTTAAACCACCAGCCGCTTTTAGTCATTTACTGGGTAATTATTTATCGCCCTTTTTAGACAATAGAGCCATAACTTGTTTTATTATTTCTGCGGCCCAGCGGGCATATAACAGCACCGTTTCGGCCAGCCGCTCGAAATTGTCCGCGGTTTCGGTCAGGTTGCTCTCAAGGTAACGGGCCAGAGAGCTGACCGGCTCGGCGGTTGTTTTTACGGCAACAATAGCTTCATTGGTATTATTTAAGATTTCCGGCAAGAGTTCGATGGATTTTTCCAGGGCGCTGCGCCGGCTGTCGATAATGGCAGCAATAGTTCGGGTAACGGCCAGTATGGCTCGGAGAGTGACGATGAGATAATAACCGGCTACCAACGCCAGACAAAACAAAATAATCAGTCCGAGGTCATATAGTGAAATATACATCAGCTGACCTTCTTCCCGGACTTATTTATTTTCCGAAGACGGTTCCACCGCTTCCGGGGCTTGTCCCTTGAGCTTGGCCTTGACTTCGTCAATTTTTTCCTTAGCTTTTTCTACCGCTTCTTTGGTGACTTTGGCCAGGTCTTCCCGCGTCTCCTTACCGGCTTTCGGCGCTAAAAGGACGCCGGCCGCTACCCCGACTACTGCACCAATCGCCGCGCCGGCAGCTACTTTTTTCAGGGTTTCCTTTTTCTCTGATTTTTTCCGCTGGTTTTTGATTTTTTCCAGTAAATCAGAAATCGCCATGGCCGTGCACCTCCAAATTTTCGGTCTTTTGTCATATTATGTAGTTATAAGAAAATTATAGAGTATAAAAGAGCAAATAGCAAGAAAAAATAAGGAGATACGATTGATACATTGATGCAAAGGGCGGATGCGCTGATGTATGAGGCCAAAGCCGCTGGCAGAAATTGTGTGCGAAATGCTGACTTTGATAAGGCTATTTGTGGTCGTTGCTCTGGTATAGGCGGCTCTTCTAGTATAGCGGGATTTTCTTGGGGTGAGGTTGTCGGGGGAAGTTGCTATTATAGCTAGAGGATTTAGCCTGGCTGGATAGAATTTGCCATATTACCAAGACCAACCACAAGAGAGGGGAAATAGTGATGAGGGTATTAGGATTGGTGGCTTCTGCTCGCAAACTGGGCAATTCAGAGATACTGGTCAAGGAAATGCTGGCGGCACTGCCTGATATTGTGGAAAAGGCCATGATTAGGTTGCCGGACCTTAACATTGATCAGTGCCGAGCATGCTATGCCTGTCTGGGGGCGGATAAATCCTGCGTTATTGCCGATGACTTGTCGTTTTTGCTAGACAATATCCGAACGGCAGACGCGATCATCATCGGAACGCCGTGTTATTTTCTTGGTACTCACACCAGTTTAAAGATGATTGGCGACCGGTTGATTTCAGTTCTTCAGAATGGGGATGAATTTACGGGTAAAAAATGCGTGGTGGCAGTAACTTATGGTGTCGCGGGGTGGGATGGCTATGCCCGGGAAGCAGCTGTTAATTTCGCCCGGTTTCTCCATCTCGACGTTGTCGGCAGCATGACCGTGCAGGCGGCCAATCCAGGCGAAGTTGTCAGACCGGAAGTGTTGGCCAGGGCAAGACAGCTGGCGCAGCGTCTTTTGCCAGGGGTGGAAGCGGCAGAAGAGGCGACCGGGTGCTCATGCCCGGAATGCGCAAGTTCCCTGTTGCGCCTGTCACCTGACGGAGCCGTATACTGCCCGCTGTGTGGGGCGTCTGGCCAGCTGCATTTTGTGGACGGCCGGTTTGCCGTACGGTTTTACCGGCGGGAACATTCCCGGTTTTCCCTTGCTGGTATGAAGGAGCACGGCGCTCTGTTGGAAGAAATCAAGGGACGATATATAGCAAGCCGTAACCAATTATATGCCTTGCGCCAACAATATAAGCAGTATGACGGCTGGTGGATACCGCGTTAGAGAGGTTATTTCTTTCGCGTTTTCTGTTTGCTTAATTCACCGGTAATCAGTTCCTGAGCCAAACAGTGCTTGCGCCCGGCGGCGTTATCTAATAGTCAAAGTTTTTTCGGTAGGGTATATGGGTGCGAGAAATAGATATAGTAAAAATGCAACATAGAACGGGTGTAGGTAAAACAATGAAAAAGTTTCTCTTCATCTTAGCGGTTTTGCTGTTCATTACGGCCACATCAACAGCTTGGGCCAAGGCCATTCTTTATGTGCCAATAGACAACCGACCGGTTTCTTTAGCTTATCCGACAGATACTGTCAAAGCGGCCAATTTTGACATTCTGTCGCCACCAATCGAATATTTGGCAAGTGCTGGGCAAAGCGGCGATCCGGAAAGACTGTGGCAATGGTTAGAGAAAAATGCCAATAACGCTGACGCCATGGTTTTGTCGGCCGATTCGTTGATATATGGCGGATTAGTAGATTCGCGAACGCATGACTTTAGCAGCGTTGTACTCGAATGGCGGTTGCAGCGGTTCAATAAGCTTAAGGCAATAGCGCCGGACGCGCGCATTTATGTATTTACTACGATCATGCGAACACCCCGTGCCAGTAATGGCGGAGTTGAGCCTTTATATTACGCAACCTATGGCGGACAAATTTTTCAGCTGACCGCTCTGCAAGATAAAGCAGAGGTACAAGGCTTGACGGGCGAAGAACAAGCGATGTTGGAAACGGCGGCCAAAGCCGTTCCGCCAGAATTTCTCGCTGACTGGTTTAAGCGGCGGGGGAAAAATTATAAAGTAAACGCCGGCCTTATTAACCTGACGAAAGCGGGCAAAATCGACTTTTTGCTCGTTGGCCGCGATGATACTTCCCCATTTTCGCAGTCGCACAAGGAAAGCCGCCTGCTGGCCAAACTGGCTGAAGGCTTATCGGCTGACCAATACGCCTCGTTTCCTGGTGCCGATCAGCTGGGGATGGTGCTGCTTGCGCGCGCGTATAATGAATTAACCAACCAGAAGCCGATTGTAAAAATTGAATATGCCTTAGGGAAGGGACCGGCGACTCTTGCCAGTTATGAAGATCAGCCGATTGACCGCACAATTCTCGAACTTATCAAGGCGGCAGGTGCAGAGGTAGCCAATGGTCGGGTAAAACCGGACCTCCTTCTGGCGGTGAACACCCCGCTGACGGGAAATACGCCTGAGGCCGAAATATTCGATAATATTGCCATGCCTTCGCAAACTGTCAGCCAATTCGTCGACGCCATCGAACGCGGCATACAAGCCGGAACGCCTGTAGCAGTCGCCGATATCGCTTTTGCCAATGGCGCCGACAATTCTTTGCTGCACGAATTATTTGCCCGTGGTTTGCTCGACAAGCTCCACGCATACTCGGGCTGGAACACGGCGAGCAATACGCTGGGCTATGCCGTCGGCCAAGGCATGCTGGCCAGGGAAATGCCGCTTGACGAACGCAAACGGCTTCTAGCGATTCGCTATCTGGACGATTGGGCTTATCAGGCCAACCTGCGAAAAGAAATTTACCGAGAACTATTATATTCCCACCAAAGTTACTCGGAGTTCATCGGCGAGTTGGAACCGCAAATTGCTCAGGAAACGGAAAGGAGAATCCGCCAGTTTGCCCAGCAATATCTGTTAGCGCCGCCGGAGAAGATCCATATATCGTTTCCCTGGCATCGGATGTTTGAAATAAGTGTGGAAATCGATCCAAAACAGCCGGCAAACTAACACGCTGGTTTCATAGCCGGCTGCCTATATTTTATAGAAACTGCATTGAGCGATGGATGTCTTTTAAAAAACCCTACAATGTCTTGACACTATCTTACCGGGAAGCAGTCTTTAGTTTTTTGATTACTCGTGCTATAATTTTCATATAATTTGCCTGAGTTATCCTATGGGGGGTGGCGGATTGTACAGACTGTTGTGTCCAGATATGACGGTCAACACATTGCACGAGATTGATCTGAATGATCTGGAAAGGCTTGGTATTTGCGGCATTATTTTCGATTTGGACAATACCATTGTTCCGTGGAACAGTCTGGAAATGTGTCCGCGCATCACCGACTGGCTGAATGAAGTACAGGCTAGAGGATTTAAGGTCGCTATCGTGTCCAATAACTGGCAGAAAAGGGTTAAAGAGATTGCTCAGCGGTTTAACCTTCCCTTTGTTTCGCGCGCGTATAAACCCGCCAAAGCGGGTTTTCGCCGGGCTCTAGCTGTCTTAGGCGTTCAGCCCCACCAGGCGGCTGTGGTCGGTGACCAGTTGTTTACCGACATTTTGGGCGGCAACCGCCTTGGCCTTTATACCATTTGGGTGAAGCCGCTGACGACGAAGGAGTTTATCGGCACAAGAATCCATAGACAGTTCGAAAAACTTGCCGTACTGCTTTTACGGGCAAAAGGACTTATGAAATAAGAACAGGGTGATAAAATGCGCATTGCATTAGTACAGATGAAAGTAATCGCCGGCGCCGTCGCGGAAAATCGCCGCCGCGGGCTGGCGTTAGCCCAGGAAGGAGCAGCCCGGGCGGATGTTGTCGTCCTACCGGAGATTTGGACAACAGGGTATGCCCTGCGGGAAGTGGACAAGTGGGCCGAGGATGTTGAAGGTCTGACTATCAGTGAAATGTCAAATATTTCCAGGAAATATGGCGCTTATATCATCGCCGGCTCTATTCCATTACGAAAAAACGGAAAAGTTTATAACGGCGCGGTAGTAATAGGTCCGGACGGAAATGTTGCCGCCGAGTACCGAAAGATCCACCTCTTCAGTATGATGGGAGAAGAACGCTTTTTTGCCGCCGGTGATCGCCGGTGTACTTTTAATTTAAAGGGGGTCACTGCGGGCATTGCGATTTGCTATGACTTGCGATTCCCTGAACTGTTTCGGGTACTGGCGTTAGATGGAGCCCAAATTGTTTTTCTGCCGGCGGAATGGCCGACTGCCCGGGGCGAGCACTGGCATTTGTTAAGCCGTACCCGGGCTATCGAAAACCAGGTGTTTCTCTGCGTTGTCAATTGTGTTGGCGAGCACAAGGGGAATCCTTTCTACGGCCATTCGATGCTTATCGGGCCGTCAGGAGAGGTTTTGGCGGAAGGCGGAGAGGAAGAAACGATCCTATATGCCGAGGCCGACTTTGCGTTAGTCGCGAAGGCGCGGGAGAAAATGTCGGTCTGGCAGGACCGGCGGCCGGAGGTGTACTTATGATTACCGGCAAGACCAGACCCATTGCTCTCTTCGGCTGGCCGGTAGAGCATTCGTTGTCACCGGCGATGCAAAATGCTGCCTTCCGGTACCTGGGGCTGGATTATGTGTATTTACCCTTAGCGGTAAAACCTGACAATCTTGGCGCCGCTATCGCCGGATTGAAGGCCATGGGGTTTGCCGGAGCCAATGTTACCATTCCCCATAAAGTGGCAGTTATGGCGTATTTAGATGCCTTGGACGATACCGCTCGCATGGTTGGCGCCGTAAATACTATTATTATTGAAGACGGCCGGGCAACTGGCCATAATACTGATGCCGCCGCTTTTATTGCCGCTCTTGCGGCGGCTGGCGTTAAGCCAAACGGAAAAAGAGTCGTCCTGTTAGGGGCGGGCGGCGCCGCACGCGCCGTAGCCGCCGGGCTTATCCACCATGATGCGGCGCAAATTACCGTTGTGGCGCGTAGCGGCGACAAAGCGGCAACACTGGCGGCCTCTTTTGCCGCTAAGGATCCAATTATTTCTGCGGTGCCGTGGGCAACTGCGGAATTTAGTCGCCAGTTGGCGGAGTGTGATCTCTTGGTTAATTGCACCCCAGTAGGAATGTGGCCCAATAGTCATGAGATGCCTGATATTGACTGGGAGCAGCTCAATCCCGGGGCCGTTGTTTGCGACTTGATTTATAATCCGCAAGAAACGCGGCTGCTGCTTGAGGCCGCCAGGCGCGGGCACCAAACGGTATGCGGAGTTGGCATGCTGGTCGAGCAGGGCGCTTTGGCATTTACTTTGTGGACGGGCCACGAGGCGCCGCGGGAGATTATGGCCGGGATCTTAAAACAACGGTTACATGAATTAACAGTTCTTTGAAATATTGTAAACCCGTCTACTTCATTGCAGGATTTTTACCAATTTATTACGAATATATACGTAGTCAAAACAATACTGCAATGGGTGTGATGAAGTCCGGACAGTAATGTGGGCACTTAGTCCGGACCGAGCAAGTAGTGCAACCGACCAGATGCAAAATAACGTTTTTGCTGTTGGCGGTTGTTTTTCGTTTTTGGGGGCGGGCATGGTGAAAACACGGAAACGCTTGGGCGATTTGCTGCTTGAGGCGGGTCTCATAACGCCTGAACAGCTTGAAAAAGCCCTTAATGTGCAAAAAAAGACGGGGGAACGGCTGGGGAAAGTTCTGATCAACCTCGGGTATATAACTGAGGACAGTATGATAGAGGTCCTTGAATTCCAGCTGGGAGTTCCTCATATCGACTTGGGAAGCGTGCCGCCCGATCCGGAGGCAGCGGCGACTATTCCGGCTTCTCTGGCGGAGCGCTACCAAGTAATACCAATTAAAAAAGAGGGCCGCAAACTGACGCTAGCCATGGTAGACCCTACCAACTTTTACGCTATTGACGATGTCCGTATGGTTTCCGGCTGTGAAGTCGAGCCGGTTATTGCCGCGGAGAAGGAAATCATCCGGGCGATCAACGAAACTTACGGTGTAAAAGAACTGGTGGAAAAAGCGGTTAACAAGCTGCGGCCGGAAGATACCAGCAATATTGTCGAAGTTACTACATCTGATGACGCGCCGGTAGTCAGCATCGTCAATTCTCTCATTAGCCAGGCCGTTAAGGAGCGGGCCAGTGATATCCATATAGAGCCGCAGGATAAGCACTTGCGGGTGCGCTTCCGGGTGGACGGCGTTTTGCGGGAAGTGGTCACCTTTCCCCGTCATGTTCACGCGGCGATTGTCTCAAGGATAAAAATCATGAGCGAAATGGACATTGCCGAAAAACGCGTGCCCCAGGACGGACGAATTAAAGTCCAGGAAGCAGGCCGCGATATTGATATTCGTGTATCTACTCTCCCTACTATTCTGGGCGAAAAAGTGGTAATGCGCCTATTGGATAAACGGGCAGTTGTTCTTGATATTAACAAGCTAGGATTTTCCCCGGAGAATCTTAAACGGTACCGGCAAATATACTCCCAGTCCTACGGTATGATCCTTATTACCGGGCCTACCGGCTCAGGGAAGACGACTACCCTATATTCTACTTTGACGGAAATAAATTCACCCGGCAAAAACATTATTACGGTCGAAGACCCTGTGGAATACCGCCTTGACGGGATCAATCAGGTGCAGGTCAATTATAAAGCAGGCTTAACCTTTGCCAGCGGGTTGCGGTCAATACTGCGCCAAGACCCCAACATTGTCATGGTGGGGGAAATCCGCGACGCCGAGACAGCGGATATTGCCATTAGGGCCGCCTTAACCGGTCATTTGGTTTTTACCACCCTCCATACCAACGATGCGCCGGGGGCGATAACCCGGTTGATCGATATGGGCGTCGAACCCTTTTTAGTGGCTTCATCTGTTTTAGGCGTCGTGGCCCAGCGGCTGGTGCGGGTCATTTGTCCGGACTGCAAGAAGCCATACACTCCGGAGGCCGAAGCGCCGGAACGATTGTTTCTTGGGCATTTGTCCGCTCAGGACATTACGCTATACCGTGGCGTTGGCTGCCCACGCTGCAGTCATACCGGGTATCGTGGCCGAGTAGCTATTCACGAAGTGATGAAAGTTAGCCCGAGGTTGCGGGAACTTATCAATCGGCGAACGTCCAGCGACGAGCTGGCAGCAGTCGCCAAGCAGGAAGGCATGCGTACCATGCGGCAGGACGGCGTTGACAAGGCTTTAGCGGGAATAACGACGATAGAAGAGGTTATGCGTGTTGCCTATACTGGTGAATATGGGGGCTAACTAAATGACAGTGGAAGAGTTATTACGGGAAGCGGTGCTGCGTCAGGCTTCCGATCTACATATTACGGTAGGGGCGCCGCCGGTTCTGCGCATTCACGGCAGTCTGGTTCTAACAGATTCTTCACCTCTTACTGCTGATGCAACTGAGAAACTTTTTAATTCTATAGCTACGGCGGAGCAGCAAGCCAAATTCCGCGAACAGGGAGAAGTTGATTTTTCCTATGCGATCCCGGGATTTAGCCGTTTCCGCGTGAACGCTTTCCGGCAACGCGGCTTTACGGCCATAGCCGTCCGGGTTGTTGCCGAGAAAGTACCTACCCTTGATGAATTGGGCCACCCGGAAGTAATAAAGACGCTGGCCCGTAAGCCGCGCGGGCTGGTGCTGGTAACCGGTCCGACAGGAAGCGGCAAGTCAACAACGCTAGCGGCTATGATTGATCTCATTAACAGCGAGCGGTCGTGTCACATCATCACATTGGAAGACCCGATCGAATATTTGCACCAGCATAAAAAGTGCATTGTCAATCAGCGAGAAATAAACACCGACACCCGTTCGTTCGCCAATGCGCTGCGGGCGGCCCTGCGGGAGGACCCGGACGTCATACTGGTGGGCGAGATGCGCGATGCCGAGACTATCGGGATTGCCATTACTGCCGCTGAGACCGGGCACCTGGTGTTTGCCACCCTGCATACTGGCGATGCCGCCCAAACCATTGACCGGATTATCGATGTCTTTCCACCTTATCAGCAACAGCAAATCAGGGTGCAGCTTTCCCTAACCCTCCAGGGGATTATTGCCCAGCAGCTCCTGCCCCGTCAGGACGGAAGGGGCCGGGTGGCCGCCTTGGAAGTGCTGGTGGCTACGCCGGCAGTGCGCAACCTTATCCGCGAAGGCAAAACCCATCAACTTCTCTCGGTTATCCAAACCGGCGGCAAGGTGGGGATGCAGACCATGGACATGGCGCTGCGTGACTTGTACCGGCGCGGCCTTATCAGCAGGGAAGATGCCCTGGCGCGGGCAATGGACCAGGAAATGTTTCTGAAGCTGATCAATGGATAATCATTTCAGCGTTTACAGAATATGATACGGTAGACGCTCTTGACAGGAGTGGAACAGGTGGCCAAACCGTTTGAATATAAGGCCAAAGACCGTACTGGCCAGGTGGTGACAGGTACTATTTTGGCCGAAAACGAGGCTGCCGTCGCGGCGTATATTCGTGGCCAAGGATATTATGTAACTCAAATTAAAGAAAAAAAGGAACCGTTTTCTTTTCATAGCCTTATAAATATGGTAAGGCGGGTAACCGTTAAAGACCTCGCCGTGTTTTGCCGTCAGTTCGCCACAATGATAGATGCGGGGCTCCCGCTCCTCAATTGTTTGAGTATCTTGATCGATCAGACGTACAACCCAAAGCTTAAATCGGCCGTCCAAGACGTCTACCGCAAGGTCCAGGAAGGGGAAACTTTATCCCGGGCGCTGGGCAATCATCCTCAGGTCTTTCCGGTCATCATGGTGAGCATGGTGGAAGCGGGCGAACTGGGCGGCGTCCTGGACGAGGTCTTGAACCGCCTGGCCGTACATTTCGAGAAAGAACACAAACTCAACGAGAAAGTCAAGTCGGCGCTTGTCTATCCGGCAGTAGTCATTGCCATGGCCGCTTTATCGGTAACTTTTATTTTAACTTTTGTTTTTCCCACTTTTATGACTTTATTTAACAACTTGAAAGTTGAGCTGCCGCTGCTGACGCGGGTACTGCTGGGTGTCAGCCATTTCCTCCGCAATTACTGGCCGGGTGTCTTTGGCGTCGCCGCCGCCGGTATTTACGGCGTAGCCCTTCTAGCGCGGCAGCCCCGCGTCCGACCGGTTATTGACCAGGTAGCACTTCGTTTGCCGGTTTTTGGGATGTTGCTGCGAAAAATTGCTATTGCCCGGTTTAGCCGTATGCTAGGAACGCTGGTGCGCGGCGGGGTTCCCATCATCAGCGCTTTGGACGTGGTGAAGAAGACGACGGCCAATTGGACGATGATTAAGGCCCTGACCTCGGCTCAGGCCAGCATCCGCGACGGCTTGGGGCTGGCGGCGCCCCTTGGCGCCAGCAGCATTTTTACGCCGATGGTCGTGCAAATGGTGGCGATCGGCGAAGAAACGGGCGAACTGGATAAAATGCTGGAGAAAATCGCCGATTTTTATGAGAGTGACGTGGACGACATGGTCAGCCGGTTAAGCAGCATGCTCGAGCCGCTATTAATCGGGATATTGGGGGCGGTAATCGGTCTTATCGTTATTGCCGTCGTATTGCCGCTCTTTGATGTCATGACCAATTTCAATCGCACTTTATAACATGGAAAGGAGGTGAAATTCATGCTGAGAAACATGAGAAAGGCCATGAAAGGGCAAAAGGGCTTCACGCTGGTCGAGCTAATGGTAGTAGTTGCTATAATAGGAATATTGGCAGCAATAGCTATTCCACGCTTTACGACTACAGCTGATAGCGCTAACTTAGCCAAAATGAAGGCTGACTTACGGACTATCGACAGCGCTGTTGCTATGTACTATGCTCAAAACGGAAGTTATCCAGCTACGATTAATAATTTGGTGTCGGCCAAACTTTTGGCAGGGGTACCTGCGCCACCTAAAAAATATAAAGGATTTGATGTAAAACAAGAATATGATTTAAATGAAGATGCTAGTTCGCCGAATTACAAGAGGGCATATGTTACTATTACTGGAATTGGATACTACTATTCCGACAGCACAGACTGGCCATAAGAAAAATTCTACACCAAGGCGGCCTTATGCCGCCTTGGCTCCCTATTTTGCGTTAAGGAGAAACGCCTTTGTTTACCTTGTTTATTTTTATCCTTGGTCTTATTATCGGCAGTTTCCTCAATGTCTGCATCTACCGCCTGCCGCTAGGCGCATCCATCGTTACTCCGCCTTCACATTGTTTCGCTTGCGGCACGCGCCTAAAATTCTGGGATTTAATTCCCGTAATTAGTTATATTGCCTTGCGCGGGCGCTGTCGGTATTGCGGCGCAGCTTTTTCGTTGCGGTACCTTCTGGTGGAACTTTTGACTGCTTTTTTATTTACATGGTGTTTTCAAGTAACCGGGTTAGGCCCGGAATTAATTAAAGCCCTTATTTTTATTTCATTTCTCATTGTTGTTGCCTTCATCGACTACGACCACCAGCTTATCCTCGACAAAGTGCTTATCTGGCTGGGGGGAGCTGGTGTTTTCATAAATCTTGGTTTAGGTTTTACCGGTCTTACCGACATGATTGCCGGCAGCCTGCTCGGCGGCGGTCTGCTGCTTGTGATTGCCATCGCAAGCCGCGGTGGCATGGGTGGCGGGGATATTAAATTTGCCGCTTGCCTGGGCTTGTGGCTGGGCTGGAAACTGACGCTGCTGGCTTTATTCCTGTCGTTCTTGCTGGGCGGCGTCGGCGGCATCGTGCTGCTGACATTGAAACGCAAAGGCCGCAAGGATTTTATTCCTTTCGGCCCTTTTCTCGCCCTTGGCGCTTTTTTTGCCGGTCTCTACGGCTGGCAGATCCTGCGATGGTACTTTCAGCATTTTATGAGGTGAAATAGTGCAGCGAGGTTTTACGTTCATTGAAACCGTTATCGCAGTTGCCATCCTCGGGATTGCCGCTACTCTTGCCATGCCGGCGATTGGCAATTTCTTGGCCGCCCATGAACTTAACTATGCCGCCCGCAATCTGGCGGCTGACATTCGCTATCTCCAGCAGCTTTCAATCAATGACCCTGATAACAAAGCCGATTATAAAATGTTTATCCAGCCTAACGAATACCGCATTACCTGGTATAACGCTACCGATCCATTAAATCCCATGCCCGAGGATACGTTCAAACGAGTCGTGCTGCCGGCATCGGTTTTGATTGTCAGCCCGCCGCAGCAGCTGAAGTTTGGTTCTCTCGGCGTGCCGCTTAACGGAACGTCCATCTTGCTGCAAAGCACGAAAGGGGGCTATAAATATGTCAAAATTGCCCCAATCACCGGGCGGGTTCGCGTCGACGATACAGCTGGCGCCGAATAGCCGGAGGCTGCCGCTGCTGCGCGCTTGGTTCAATCAACGGGGTTTTTTGATGCTCGAAGTAGTTGTCGCTATCGTCATTATTACCGTGGCCCTTTTGGCAATTGCCAGTATGTTTGTTCAGGCAACCCGGTCCGGCATCAGCGCGGAAGAATATGCCACGGCCGCGTATGTGGCGCAAGAGACGCTGGAGAAGCTCAAAGCCGGGCGCAAATTTGAGTCTACCGAGTATACGGTGAAACGCAATAACCGGGATTACAAAGTAATATGGTCGAAAACGCCTGATACGGATCACGCTTACGCCAAAGGAAAACTGTATAAGGCCAGCGTTACCGTTGAGTGGCAAAATAACGGCCGGACCAACAGTTTAGAGCTTCATACCAATTTGCTGGAAGAAATTCCGCAGTACCCGGGAATATAGGGCGGTTGATTAAGATGCGCGGACGACGGTTTAATGAGGGCGGATTTACTTATGTAGAGCTGATCGTAGGGCTGGCACTTGCCGTTGTGGTACTGAGCGCTGTCGCCAACTTGCTGTCAGGCTTGTTGTTATCGGCCCGTGCCGGTACTGAACATATTGAACTTCACCAGGCTACCCGGACTGCGGTCGATACCATGGTGCGCGAACTGCGGTATGCCAGACAGATTATTTACCCCGATGCGGCAACAACGGGAAGTGTCGACCACATTACGTTTATTAACGCTGACGGCGAAACGGTTACTTTTGGTTTAGGCACAACCGCCGGCGCTAATTTACATACGTTATATCGCAGGCGGGGAGCAGTCGATAATCCCGTTTCCGAAAATAACATTTCATTGTTGGATTTTACGGTCGAACGCCCCCGGTTTATCACAATAAAAATACAAGCAACGGATCCGTGGGGCGGAGTAGCCCAATTTACAACTGCCGTTACTTGTCTGAACATCCCCGAGTAGCCACAGGGGAGGAAATTGAATGCGTACCCAATTGCGACGTTACCTGAAAGGTCAGAAAGGGTCGGCGGCGATCCTTGCCATTGTGGTGATGCTGATTCTCGCCGTACTTGGAGCAGCCTATGTTGGGCTTGGGATGACGGAAACGTCTACGGCGGCTAATTTTCGCGACGGTATCGCCGCTCAGTATCTGGCCGAGGCAGGAGTAAAGCGCGCCTTAATTGAATTATATAATAATAGCGCCTGGGATCCGGGCGCCGGTGGTCTGACGGAAAAGCAGGGTAATGGCAGTTTTACCGTTATTGTCCGTCCTGGCGAAACAAGCAGCCAAAAAAAAGTTGTTTCTACCGGGCAGGTAAACCGGGCTAGGCGGCAGGTGGTGCTGGATGTTAATTTGCCTTCTAACTCGGGGAATGGTTCGGTATACGATTATTCTGTCTTTGCCGGTAGTAATATGGTGGTTCACAATAAGGCCCGGGTGATAGGAGCGATCCATTCCAACAACGGCATGGAGCTTAAGAACGGTTCATACATCAGCGGCAAAGTGGAAGTGCACGGTGCATTTACCGACCATGGCGCTACCTTGGGAACTCCGCCTGCGATAACTAACGCGCCGGAAATACCGTTCCCCGCCTTTAACGCTGCTGATTATAAACAAGGCGCGCAAGTTTTGCCATGGGGTCGAACCTTGTCTGCAGGCAATTACCGTGGTAAGTATTATTATATGGGTTCGCAACTTACCATTGACAGCGGTTGGGGATCCATTCAAGGCGATGCTACGATTTTTGCAACTGGCGACATAGATATTAAGAATGGAACAGTAATTGGCGGCGATAGCAGCGCTTTTCTTATCATTGCTTTGGGCAATATCGATGTAAATAATGGCTCTATTTTAAAGAATGTGGTTCTCATATCGGCAGGTGGAAATATCAATCTTCATTCCGATGTAGAGCTGACCGGTTCAGCCATCGCCAAAGAGGAAATTATTGTCCATGGCGGCGGCAGCAAGGCCACTACCGTTACTTATAACAAAACGCTGATGGGGCATTTTAATTTTCCGGTAACAGGTGATGCACAGTTTTTCCAGGTAATTTCTTACAAACCTTTTCAAGTGAAAGAATAGAAATGGGGGGGATGGTTTTGGAACTGAAAAATTATATGGAAAAACTAGTGTGGCAGCAGTTAGATAACGTACTCGCTGCCCAGCCTGATCTGTGCAAATGTGAAAAATGCCGGTATGATATTGCTGCTCTGGCGCTTAACTTTTTGCCGCCCCGCTATGTAGTAACCAATAAGGGTGAGACCTTCACGCGTATCAAGACCCTGGAGCAGCAGTTTTATGTCGATATCGTCACTGCTATTTCGCACGCGATTACAATTGTTAAAGCCCACCCCCATCGCGACTAAGGGAAAAGCTATGTGGAAAAAACTAGAGCGGTTATTTGCCCGTAAAACGGACCGTTTGTTAGGCATTGATATCGGCACAGGCGCCGCCAAACTGGCGGAAGTTGTCTGCCGGCGGGGGCAGCCGCTGGTAATGGCTGTAGGCATGGTTGACCTACCGGACGGCATTATGGAGAATGGATACATTAACGACAGCGCCATGCTGACCCAGACGCTCCGCCAATTGCTCGCCGTAAGCGGCGCCCGCGGGCGCGATGCGGTGTTTGCCGTTGGCGGCAAGTCCATTTATGTCCGCGAAATGCTGTTTCCGACCATGACTGAGGAAGAATTGCGCGAAGCAATTAAATGGGATATCGAGAAATATGTGCCATACGAGCCGGATAGTTATTACTATGATTTCGCCGTTGTCGGGCCGGGCAAGAACGAGCGGGAAATAAAGGTCCTCTTGGTGGCGGTGCCCCGGCCAATCGTGGATAGTATTACCGCGGTAGCTAAAGAATTGGGTTTAAGGCCGGTCGCGATAGATATTGAACCGCTGGCTTTGTACCGCACTTTGGCGGAGGCGGAAAATGCACTGGTCATCGATATCGGCTGCCAGTTGTCCCAAGTATCGGTGTTTCAGCAGGGCAGCCTGGCTGTAACGCGGGCTATCGCTGTCGGCGGCAGGCGGTTTACCGAGGTAGTGGCCAGCACGCTCGACCTGGAGATCGGCGAAGCGGAGCTGTTTAAAAGGCGGCAGAAGGCTCTGTTGCAGCGGCCAGATCAGGAAGGGGAACAATCGCACTTACATCGGCAGTTGGAATTGGTCGTTAACGACTTAATTAGAGAGGTGCTACGCACCGCGGAATACTACCAGATGCAAAACAAAGAAGCGCGGCTTGATAAAGTCCTGTTGTGCGGCGGAGGTGCAAAACTGGATAATTTGTCTTACCATCTGGCGGCGCAACTGGGTTTGCCTGTCAGTCCGCAGACGTTTATGCCCCAGCTGCAAGTAGCCGAAGCGATTGACCAAAATTATTTGCAAGAAAACTTTGCCCAGCTTGCGGTAGCGGTCGGTTTGGCCATGCGGGGAGGTGGGCTATGATCCAGATAAATCTGCTGCCGCCTGCCGAGCGTCGCCCGAAATGGCCACTGAGCCGGATGTTTGCGGCCGCCGGCATGGTAGTTGTTTTCGTTTGCGTATGCTTATACGGCTACAGCTGGTATCAAATCCGGGAACTGGAAGTGGCTATCGCGCAAACGCGCAATCAGCTCGAACTCCTTAGACCGCTCCAGGCGAAGATGATCGACGCGCAAACAAAACAACAACGACTTGATGCGAAGAATAATATTCTGGTTGCGCTGACCCGGGAGCGTCAGTCTTGGTATGCGCTGGTGGCTCGTTTAGGGATAGTGACGCCGCCCCAGGTATGGCTTACCGAAGTGGCGGCGGCGGAAAACGGCGCCGTGCGCCTCAAAGGAATGGCCGCGGCTTACCCCGATTTAGCGGCTTATGTAAAAAAACTAGAGCAGGACGACATTTTTGCTGAGCCTGTCCTGGTCAAAGCCGAGCGGGACGGCGCCCGTACCGTTACGCGGTTCGAATTGACGGTAAAAGTTAAGGGGTTATGAGTGTGGACAGGTTGGACAAGATGGCGAACAAATATAAGATTGCCCTCTTTATCGTAACCGTCTTTGCAATGCTTTGGCTATTTGGCGTTTTTGTTTTTTGGCCGCAGCAGGCCAGGCGGGCCGAGCTGGCGGCAGAGTACCGTCTGGTGCGGGCAAAAGTGGAACAGCTGGAAACTTTTGCGCTGGCTCATCCCGATGCTGATCGGTACTTGGCCGAACTTGGTACTAAACTGAGTGAAGCGGAAAAGATCCTACCCAATGAGCCGGATGTAGGCGGCTTTTTGCTAGAAGTTGAGCGAGTAAGCAGGGAGAGCGGCGTGCAGCTGCTGCATGTCCAACCTGGCGTACCGGCCAATAAAAATGGATACCGGCAGATTCCTGTTGAGATACTAGTGAGAGGCAATTACTTTCAAATGCTCACTTTTCTGAGCAAGCTTGAAGGCGCTGCGCGGTTTAATTCGGTCGTCAATATGACTATGCAGTCCCGGGCAGGACAACTTGAAAGCAAATTATCCGTCCTTATTTTCAGTTATAGTGTGGCACCGCAGCCCCAGGCTGCGGCCAAGCAGAGGTGATAGTATGTTACGATTTTTGACGGCCGGCGAGTCGCATGGTCCGGCCCTGACAGCGATCATTGAGGGATTGCCGGCCGGCATGCCCCTTGATGTTGCACAAGTTAACGGTGAATTGGCGCGGCGCCAGCGCGGGTACGGCCGCGGCGGCCGCATGCAGATTGAGCGGGATCAGGTGGAAATTTTATCCGGCGTGCGGTTTGGCGTCACTATTGGCAGTCCGGTGACACTGGTCATCCGCAACCGCGACTGGGAGAACTGGCGACAGCGAATGGACCCTGTGGCCGGGAGCGACACTCAGCCGGTAACCGCCGCCCGGCCGGGGCATGCCGACCTGCCTGGGACTATAAAGTACGCACGCGAGGATATACGTGATATTCTGGAAAGAGCAAGCGCCAGGGAGACGGCGGCGCGGGTGGCCGTAGGGGCGGTGGCCAAACAGTTGTTACGGGCCGTCGGTATTACGGTAATTTCGCATGTGACGAACATCGGCGGCATTTGGGCCGCGGCGGACGAAATACGGACGGGCGATGTGGCGGCATGGGCTAGTCGTCTTCAGTCTTCGGCGTTAAACTGTCTTGATGCGGATGCTGAAGAGCGGATGAAAGAAGCCATTGAGCGGGCCGGACAGGAGGGAGACACGCTTGGCGGGATTTTTGAAATTATTGCTTTTGGCGTTTTTCCCGGTTTAGGCAGTCATGTTCATTGGGACCGCCGCTTAGATGCCCGTTTGGCCGGGGCGTTGATGTCCATTCCCGCTATCAAGGGCGTGGAAGTTGGTGCCGGCTTTGCTTATGCGGCCTTGCCCGGCAGCCAGGCTCATGACGAAATTTTCTATGAAGCTGAGCGGGGCTATTATCGCAGGTCTAATAACGCCGGTGGAATGGAAGGCGGTATCAGTAATGGCGAGAACATCATCATACGGGCGGTAATGAAGCCTATTCCCACGCTGATGCGACCGCTTGCTTCCGTGGACATACGCACCAAACAAGCAGCGGCTGCGGCGCGGGAACGCAGTGATGTCTGCGCCGTGCCGGCCGCGGCGGTTGTTGGCGAAGCCGTAGTAGCCTGGGTGTTGGCCGAAGCGCTATTGGAAAAGTTTGGGGGCGACGCCTGGGGTGATTTGCAGGCCGCAATTGACTACTACCGGCGACGCATAAGGTGATTGTGTGAAGAATATCGTTTTGATTGGTTTTATGGGTACCGGCAAGACTTGCACGGGGCGATTGCTTGCTCAGCGTCTGCGCCGGGTGTTTGTCGACATCGATAAAAAAATCGAGCTTGAGCAGGGAATGACCATTAGCGAGATCTTTCACACTTATGGCGAAGCATACTTTCGTCAGCGGGAAAGAGCGACTATCGCCAAAGTCGCGCGCTACACGAATACGGTTATCGCTACTGGAGGCGGCGCAGTTTTAAATCCGGATAATATTATTTGTCTGAAACAGCAGGGCGTGGTTATTTGGCTGACAGCTTCGCCTGATGTTATTTTTGAGCGAACTTCGCGCCGGCGTGGTAGTCGCCCCCTTTTGGATCGTCCCAATCCGCGGGATGCGATTGCCGAGCTGCTTGCGGAGCGGCGGCGGTTGTATCAGGCCGCGGCCGATTTTACGATTGATACAACGGCCAAGAAGCCGTGGCAGGTAGTGGATGAGATTATCGACGTTCTCCAGCAAGGAGGGTATCTGCGTGGACGTAGTCGAAGTAAATCTTGGCAGGGATAGCTACAATATTTATATTGGCGCCGGAATTTTATCCGAACTAGGCCAATTGATGCGGCAGTTCTCTTTTACGGCTAAAGCGCTGGTGGTTTCAGACGAAAATGTGGGTGCCATTTACGGTGCTGCAGTGGTTGAAACCTTGCGCCAGGCGGGATTTTCGCCGCGCCTTGTTTGTGTGAAACCAGGCGAGATGGCCAAGGATTATGAAATGGCTATGACTTTATATACGGTCGCCATTGAGGAAGGGCTGGACCGGCGCTCCCCTATCGTGGCTTTAGGTGGGGGCGTCGTCGGCGATTTGGCCGGTTTTGTGGCCGCAACTTATTTGCGCGGCGTGCCTTTTATTCAGGTGCCGACCTCACTTTTGGCGCAGGTTGATTCCAGCGTGGGCGGGAAAGTGGCCATCAACCACCCGCTTGGCAAAAACCTTATTGGCGCCTTTTACCAGCCGAAGTTAGTTGTAATTGACCCAAAGGTGCTGGCTACTTTGCCGCGGCGAGAGTTGTACGCCGGCTTAGCCGAGGTTATTAAATACGGTCTTATTGCCGATCGGGACTTCTTTCACTATATTAATGAAAAAAGTAACGCCATTCTGGCCATGGATAATACTGTTTTAGCAACGATAATCAGCCGGTCATGCCGGATCAAGGCGGATATTGTGGAGCAGGACGCGCGGGAAGCGGCGCTGCGCATGGTGTTAAATTTCGGTCATACCATTGCCCATGCCATTGAAGCGGGAACAGGCTATGCACAATTTAATCACGGCGAGGCTGTGGCTATAGGTATGCGCGGCGCGGCCCTCGTAAGTCAATATATGGGGATAGCGGCGCCTGAGGTCGTCGAGACGGTGTGCGACACGATCCGCCGGTTTCATTTGCCCCTCAGCGTCGCCGGTTGTTCGGCGGCGAAACTGTATTCCTATCTGCTGCACGACAAAAAAGTTATCGGCGGCAAGATAAACTGGGTATTGCTGCGTACAGTCGGTGAGGTACAAGTGCATAGCGACGTTCCTGAACAGATTGTGAGCCGTGTTTTGGCGGAAATTACATAACGGTTGCGTCGGCACGGGACACTATAAAGAGCGCGCCAGACAAAGGAGAGTTAGGGTATGCTGGACCGCAAAATACTTGGCGAGGTGCTGGACGCCGCGCTTAAGCGCGGTGGCGACTTTGCCGATATTTTTATTGAGAAGAGGGTTACGACGTTGGTCGCCTGCGAGGAAAACCGCATTGAGCGAATCAAGTCGGGTCTTGATATCGGAGCCGGGATACGGCTTCTTTACGGTGATACCACCGCTTATGCCTATACAAACAAAATAACGAAAGAGGAACTTATCAATCTTGCCGATATAGTAAGCCGTGCCGCTAAGCATGGCGGGGGCGAGATCACGGTAAACTTAAAAAAAATTGTTTCCGATCTCAACCCGGCGGCGGAAATTTTGCCTACTGAGGTGTCCATCGACGATAAAGTCGCTGTCGTTGAGACTGTGAACAAAGCGGCCCGGGCGGTAGACGAAAGGATTAAACAGGTTATGGTGGTTTATGGTGATGTTGTTCAGGATGTCACCATTGCCAACTCCTTGGGTCGGTGGGTTGAGGACCGGCGGGTGCGAACAAGACTGTCGGTCAACGCAATTGCTGCCGACGGGGAGCAAATCCAAACCGGCTTCGAATCGGTCGGCGCTACCCGGGGATTTGAGCTTATGCATAGCTATGATTGTGCTGGCCTGGGTCAAGTAGCGGCCAACCGCGCCATTGCCATGCTGGAAGCCAAACCGGCGCCGGCAGGTAAGATGGCGGTTGTCATGGCTGGCGAAGCGGGCGGCACGATGGTGCACGAGGCCTGCGGACATGGCTTGGAGGCCGATTTGGTGCAAAAAGGGTTGTCGGTATACGCAGGCCGTAAAGGCGAAATGGTGGCATCAGAATTAGTGACGGTTGTTGATGACGGCACGATCCCGGGCAAATACGGGACGCTGCGTTTTGATGACGAGGGTTTTCCGACGCAAAAGACCACGCTGATTGAAAATGGTGTACTGAAGAATTACATGTATGACTATCTCACGGCGACAAGGGACAAGGTGACGCCAACCGGCAACGGACGGCGAGAGTCTTTTGAGCACAAGCCCATTCCCCGTATGCGCAATACCTATATTGCTCCTGGCAAGGACGACCCGGATAGCATTATCAAATCGATTAAAAACGGACTGCTGGTCAGGAAGATGGGCGGGGGCCAGGTCAATACGGTCAACGGTGATTTTGTGTTTGACGTCGCAGAGGGCTATCTTATCAAGGACGGTGAAATTGCTCACGCCGTCCGGGGCGCGACTCTGACGGGCAATGGGCCACAGGTGCTGCAAATGGTTGATATGGTAGGCAGTGATTTAGGCTTTACCATCGGCACCTGCGGCAAAGACGGTCAAGGCGCTCCTGTTTCTGACGCACAGCCGACGATGCGCATCCCGGAAATAATAGTCGGCGGCACTGCACATGAAGCCGCGGCCGGTCCCAGGTTGCGGCGGAGTGAACAGGGGGCGGCAAGTCCGGTAAACTGGCGGATACGGCGACTATGAGCGGTCAAGATGTGGCCGCTTTTTCCATTATCCTGAAATCTAGTCCAAGAGCAGGAGAGTGACTGCCGGAAGCGAATAGTAACCAAAAAATTATTAAGATATTGGAGGAGTGTTAGATTGGCATCGAGGAAAAAAACTTTATACATTGTAATGGCGATTACGCTTGTTTTGGTCGGTATTATCGGTTACCGCATTTATGCTAATCTCGCTGCCAATAAAGAACGAGCCGGGCGTGTGTCCCAGGGGCGGGTGGTTACGGTCGAAGTGGCCAGTGTCGCGCGTCGGGATATCGTACCGGTTATGAGCTTTTCTGGTAACCTGGAACCAGCGTGGTCGGCGGATATTTCCGCGAAAGTGGACGGCCGCATTGACCGGATGCTGGTTGAGGAGGGCGATTTTGTCAAGGCCGGTCAGATAATCGCTGTGTTGGATACTAATGAGCTGGCGGCACAGGTCATGCAGGCCGAAGGTAATTTACTCGCGGCCCGGGCCGGACTAGAGCAGGCGGAGCTAGACCTTGCCCGCACCGAGGCGCTTTTTAAACAAGGAGCGGTATCGGTGCAGGCTTTGGACACGGCCAGAATAAAACGGGATCTGGCTTTCGGACAGGTTAAAGCGGCGGAGGGCAACCTAGCCCTGCTTACGGCCCGTCTTGACAACGCCAATATTGTGGCGCCGCGGGATGGCATTGTAACCAAGCGATATCTGCAGTCCGGATATTATGTCAAAGCCGGTTCGCCTATCATTAATCTTGCCGATGTGACAAGTTTACTGGCTAAAGCAACCGTTGGCGAGGCGCAGGTGAGCGAATTGGCCGTCGGATTGCCTGTTAAGATAAAAATCAGTGCTCTGGGGGATAAAGAGTTTTCCGGTACAGTTACGCGCATTTCGCCCGCCGCGGCGATGCCCGCACGGACCTTTACGGCCGAAGTTACTATTCCGAATAAAAATGGGGAGATTAAAGCCGGTATGTTTGCTAAAGTCAGCATTCCGGCAAAGGTTAAGAAAAGTGTGCTGGCTGTACCGGAAAGCGCTTTGGTAATGCGGGAAGATCAGAAAACCGTCTATGTCGTAAAAGACAACAATACGGTACAGCAGGTAGTCTTGAAAATAGGTTATGTCGCCGATGGCTGGGCCGAAGTGCTGGAGGGGCTTAAAGAAGGCGACCGTATTGTCGTCAGCGGCCAAAATAAGCTGCGGGACGGTGTATCCATAAAAATAGCCGCCGCCGGCGAAGCCAAGGCAGGTGACCAGTAGTGGGGATTGCTACCTTTATCAAACGCCCGGTCTTTACTACCATGCTGGTTCTCCTGCTTGTAGTATTCGGCCTGAATTCATATCCTTCACTTGGTATTGACCTTTATCCCGATGTCGAGTTCCCCATCGTGAACGTTACCGTTACCTATACAGGTGCTTCACCGGAAGAAATGGAGAGCCTGATTACGAAGCCGATCGAGGATGCCGTCAGCTCGGTTTCCGGCATAAAAACCTTGTCATCGGTTTCGCGGGAAGGCGTCTCGCAAGTGACGCTGGAATTTGAATTTGGCACCAATCCCAAATTAGCTGCCAACGAAGTACGGGAAAAGGTAGCCGGCGTACGTCGCCGCCTGCCGGATCAAATCGACGAGCCGGTAGTGCAGCGGTATGATATTACTGCCCAGCCTATTATTTATTTCAGCCTTTCTTCCGATACGCGCAGTCGCAATGAGATCCGCAAGCTGGCCGTCGATATTGTAAAAGACGAATTGCAGCGCCTGGATGGCGTGGCGGAAGTAAACGTTTACGGTGCTACCGAGCGGGAAATTCTCCTTTATGCTGATCCGAAAAAACTTGAGGCCTATGGCATCACGTTCCAGCAGATTTTGGATATAGTCAACAGCCAGAACCTTAACACGCCTGGCGGCCGGGTAAACGAAAAAGGTACGGAGCTGACGGTAAGAACACTGGGCAAGTTTAAAAATGTTGAAGATATCAAAAACATTATTGTGGCTAATCAAGACGGGCGGCTAATACGGCTTGGCGATGTCGTAAACGTAGTGGACGGCTGGGGCGAAGAGCGGGTCCACGCCCGTACTAATGGGACACCAAGCGTTTTGGTAGCTGTCCAGAAACAGTCAGGAACCAACACGGTGGATGTAGCGGAACGGGCGAAGAAGGCGATGCAGCGTATGCAAAGTACCGTTTTGCCGCCTGATATTAAAGTCACGATAGTCCGCGATAGCTCTACTTATATCCGGGACAGCGTGGAAGATGTCATGGTGTCGCTTTTCTTTGGCGGTCTGCTGGCCGTTATAATTACTTTCCTGTTTCTGCAGAACATCCGCGCGACCATCATCGGGGCCATTGCTATTCCCACATCCGTTATCGCCACCTTCTTCCTCATGAAAGCGATGAACTTCACCCTTAACAATATGTCGCTCATGGGGCTTAGCTTGGCCGTTGGCATCCTGATTGACGATGCCATTGTCGTCATCGAAAACATCTTCCGCCACCTGGAGGAAGGGAAATCGGCCATGCAGGCAGCCCGTGACGGTACGGCGGAAATCGCGTTGGCCGTCTTAGCTACGACCTTCTCTATCCTTGCTGTCTTCGTGCCGGTAGGCAATATGGGGCTGGTCATCGGCCAGTTCTTTAAACAGTTTGGTTTGACCGTTGCTTTTGCCGTAGCTTTTTCGCTGTTTGTCGCCTTTACTTTGACGCCCATGCTTTCCGCCTACTGGCTTAAGGCTAGCCACGGTGAAGCGGGAAAACTCAAGGGCGGTTGGCGTTGGCTGCAGAATATTCTTGATGCCTGGGAGCGCGGCTTTGTCAGCCTGCGCCAGGTTTATCAGGACGTTCTGCGCTGGGCGCTCCAGCGGCCGAAAAAAATCGTAGCCGTCGCCCTGCTGTCCTTGTTCCTCAATGTCCTTTTGCTCCCGTTCTTAGGGGTTGAGTTTCAACCAACCTATGACTCCGGTGAATTTAACATCAATATGGCGGCCCCGGCCGGCACATCCCTGGAAAAGATGCGGGAATTAGTTGGGCCGGTGGAAAAGGAAGTGCTTGCTATACCGGAGCTTGAGGCGGCGTACATGGTTGTTGGTGCCAACCGGCAGGTATATAAATCGTTTATTGGCGTTCGCTTAATCCCCGCAAGTGAACGGTCGCGCTCGATGAACCAGATTATGGATGAACTGCGGGTAAAGTTCCGTGATGTGCCGGGCTTGAAAATTTCCGTAACCAATAACCAGGGGATTGGGCGCGGTGATTCCCGTCCCGTCCAGGTGGCTATCCGCGGTCCCGAACTGGAAGTGCTTAACCACTACGCTTATGAATTGGCTGAACAACTGCGGCAAATCCCCGGTACTGCCGACGTGGATATTTCCAGTGAGCAGCAGGAACCGGAGATTCAGATTCGCTTGGATCCGGCGCGCATGGGCGATGTAGGCATTGACGCTACTGCCGCCGGCAACGTTATTCAAATGGCGTTTTTGGGGCTGACGACCAAGAACCAGTACAACGTGGCCGACAGCGATTATAACATTCGCGTCCAAATGGCGCCGGAAAACCGCCTTAACATTGAAGATGTTGCCAACTTGCGTATTTCCACCAAAACGGGCACTTTTGTGCGGCTTGCGGATATTGCCGATGTCCGTCTGGCATCTGGTCCGACGCAGATTGACCGGGAAGCGCGTCAGCGTCAGGTCATCGTGTACGCCAACACGGTCGGCGTATCAGCCGGCGAAATAATTAATAAAGTTAAAGAAATTGTGCCGACGCTTAATTTGCCGCTTGGCTATTCCTATAAGTTCGTAGGCCAAGCGCAGACTATGCAGGAATCTTTCCAGGAGATTGCTAAAGCGCTGATATTGGCAGTGGTCCTAATTTACATGGTCTTGGCCGCGGAATTTGAAAGTTTTGTCCATCCTTTTACGATAATGCTGTCACTGCCATTTTCATTGATAGGTGCTATCTTGGGACTGCTTGTTTCTGGCAAAACGATTAATATTATGTCTTTAATCGGCGTAATCATGTTAATGGGTTTGGTGACAAAAAACGCGATTTTGCTGGTAGATTATACCAATCAACTTCGCTCGCGCGGAATGGGCATCACCGAAGCCCTGGTGGAAGCTGGCGCAGTACGGCTTAGGCCAATCCTCATGACGACGATGGCGATGATATTTGGCATGTTGCCCGTGGCTCTTGGCATTGGCGCCGGCGCCGAGCTTCGTTCTTCCATGGGTGTCGTGCTCATCGGAGGTCTAATTACCTCTACTTTCTTGACCCTGATAGTTGTTCCTCTTGTCTACTTATTGGTTGACCGTCTCCAAAACTACTTTAAAAAGAAAGAACCGGCAAATGCTGTGCAGGCATAAGGAGATGAGATTAGTGAAACGGTTGGCTGTCCTTACTAGCGGTGGTGACGCTCCCGGCATGAACGCTTGCATCCGGGCTGTTGTTCGCAAAGGTATTTATCACGGGTTTGATGTTTTTGGCGTCGAGCGGGGGTATGAAGGTGTCATTGACGGATTGTTCCGGCCCATGGGGCTAAATTCTGTGGCCGGTATTATCCAGCACGGCGGTACCATGCTTAAAACCGCACGGAGCGAGCGTTTTACAACCGAGGAGGGGTTTGCTGCAGCCATTCGTCAATTGCGGGAATTGGCTGTTGACGCCCTCATCGTTATCGGTGGCGATGGCTCCATGGCTGGTGCTGCGCGCCTTGCCGCAGCCAAAGTTCCTACGGTAGTAATTCCTGCCACCATTGATAACGATATGCCGGGAACGGAATACACCATTGGTTTTGACACGGCGTTAAACACAGTGCTTGAGGCTGTCAACAGAATACGCGACACGGCTGCATCCCACGAACGGGTAGCGGTAGTAGAAGTAATGGGGCGCAGTGCCGGTCATATTGCTTTGATGGCGGGACTGGCCTGCGGCGCCGAAGCAATTTTGTTGCCCGAGCATCCGGCTGATATGGATGATATCTGTAAGGGCCTGAAACAAAGTCATCAGCGCGGTAAATTGTACAGTATCGTTATGGTAGCCGAGGGGGCGGGTAAGGGATTTGATGTTGCTGCTCAAATTGCAGAACGGACAGGTTTCAAGCCGCACGTTACCGTTCTTGGCTACATTCAGCGGGGGGGTAGCCCTTCCGCTTTTGATAATATCATGGGCAGTCGTATGGGGGCGTTGGCCGTAGATACTGTTATTCAGGGCAATGTTAACCGGCTCATCGCATACCAGCAGGGGCAACTCGTCGCCGTGCCTTATGAACAGGCTTTCGCTAATAAACGCGGCATCGATCTGGCGTTGTATGAACTGGCCAGTATTTTAGCAATATGATAAAAACGCCTCCCTTAAAGCACAAACATGCTTTAAGGGAGGCGTTTTTATTCTGGGGATTTATGGTTGTTGAGCAGGACACGCAAATCTTCTTCCAGTTTTCGGTTGTTCGCAGCAATTACGTCCAGCGTAGCTTTAATCATTGACATGAGAGCGCGCAGAAAAGCCTCTTCTTCCGTATTTCGGGCAAGGCGCTCTTCATAAAACTGTCGGTGCAGTTTTCCCAGCTCCTTACGGGTATAACCTAGACCCATGACATCACCGCCTCATAGGTTTGTTTGATTTTGGCTAAAACTTCCACAAGGATGAGCCCTTTTCCTGCCAAAGATAGCGCGATTTTACCGAAATAGGAATGTGCCCAGGCATGCCTTTTTAAAGGTAGCTATAAGGCTTATAAATAATTATTTATAACAGGCAAACCAAATATGATACCCAGTATGAGGCGGAGTATACTTGTCGTTGTCTTAAAATTCTGGTACGCTTATATTGTAACAAATGTCACATACTTGCACAAAAGGACGGAATGGGTGAGCTGCCCGGAATTCACCTTTTCTGTGCCGGATAGGGCTCAAAGGTTCGTACATAGTGGTTTGATGCTATTGTGGGGGAGGTGAAAAGTTGTGTACATGGTAACTATTGACGCCGAAAAATGTGTAGGCTGCAACCAGTGTGCCTCTGCTTGCCCCGCCAAAATTCTGGCGATGGCTGACGGCAAGGCCGAAGTATGCGGCGACTGTGCCGAGTGCCTGGGCTGTCAGACATGCTCCATTTCTTGCCCTGTTGGCGCTGTAACGGTTATGGAGTTTTAAAATGTTTTTTAAATTCTACGGAGGTGAATAGCATGGCAGAATCCAAAACTCCGCTTTTGGATGAGCTGGAAAAAGGCGCTTGGCCTAGTTTTGTTACTGAAATGAAGAAGGCCGCAGCCAAAAAAGAAAACGCGAAAGACTTAATGCAGCAACTTGAAAAGTCCTATAAGGACAAAATCGGTTACTGGAAACACGGCGGTATTGTTGGCGTCAAGGGTTACGGCGGCGGCGTTATCGGCCGTTACTCGGCTCGTCCTGACGAATTCCCCAATGTAGCTGAATTCCATACTCTTCGCGTCAATCAGGTGCCTGGCTTCTTCTACACTACCAAAGCTCTGCGCGATCTTTGCGAAACTTGGGACAAGTATGGCAGCGGTCTTACCAACTTCCATGGTTCTACCGGCGATATCATTCTGCTGGGCACCAGCACGCAAAACTTGCAGCCCTGCTTTGATGAGCTGAGCGAGAAGGGCTGGGACCTGGGCGGTTCCGGCGGCGGCCTTCGTACCCCGAGCGGCTGCGTGGGCATGGCTCGCTGTGAGTTTGCCTGCATTGACAGCATGGATTTTGTCCTGGAAGTAACCCGTCATTTCCAAGATGCACTGCATCGTCCCGCCTGGCCTTATAAGTTTAAAATTAAATGCTCCGCCTGCCCGAACGATTGCGCCGCGGCAACAGCCCGTTCGGACCTCGCCATAATCGGCACTTGGCGCGATACTCTGAAAATTGACCAAGAGGCAGTTCGCGAGTATGTAAATAACGGTTTCAATATTTATGGTCTGGTAATCGGTAAGTGTCCGACCAAAGCGCTGGACTGGGATGCCGAGAAGAAAGAACTCAAGTTCTGCGCTGAAGATTGCGTTCGCTGCATGAACTGTATTAACATGATGCCCAAGGCTATTTCGATCGGTTCGGAGCGCGGTGCAACCGTGCTCATTGGCGGTAAGGCGCCGGTAGTTAAGTCGGCCTTTATTGGCTGGGTTATTGTGCCGTTCATTAAGTGTGAAGCTCCTTACACCGAACTGTTTGACCTCATAGCCAAAATTACCGAATACTTTGATGAACATGCCAAGCCTCGTGAGCGTATTGGCGAACTCATCTATCGTGTAGGCATGGGCAACTTCCTGCGCGCCATCGGTTTGCCGCCCGTACCGCAAATGGTAAGCGCTCCGCGGGCTAACCCGTATATTTTCTGGCAGGATGAGGAGGTTGTTAATCGTGGCTAGAACAGATTTCGGACCGCCCGATTATCGGCAAATGATCCCCCCGGTGATTGCGAGAAACTACGGCAAGTGGAAGTACCACACTATTCCGCAGCCTGGCGTCCTGAAGCATGTTAGTGAATCGGGTGAAGTGCTGTATTCGGTTCGTATTGCTTCGGCGCGTTTGGTCAGCACCGATTTTATTCAAGAGATCTGTGATATTGCCGATAAATACTGTGACGGTTATCTCCGCTTCACCACTCGTCACAATGTCGAATTCCTGGTTTCCGATGAAGCAAAACTGCAGCCGCTGCTGGATGAACTCAAATCCCGCAATTTCCTGGTAGGCGGCACCGGCAATGCCATCAGCAACGTTGTTCATACGCAAGGATGGGTGCACTGCCATACTCCGGCAACTGACGCTTCCGGTATCGTTAAGTCCATGATGGACGAACTTCATGGCTACTTCACGACCATGAAGCTGCCGGCAAGATTGCGTTTGGCCGTAGCGTGCTGCGTGAATATGTGCGGCGCCTGCCACTGCTCGGATATTGCCATTGTGGGCATACATAGAGCGGTGCCGCGTATCAATCATGAGGGTGTTGCCAAGGCTTGCGAAATTCCGTCGGTTATTGCCGCTTGTCCGACTGGCGCTATTCGCCCGAACCCGAAACTTAAGAGCGTTGAAGTCATTAAAGAAAAGTGCATGTACTGCGGCAACTGCTATACCATGTGTCCGTCCATGGAAATTCAGGACCCCGAAAATGACGGCATTTCTATCTGGGTTGGCGGTAAAGTGTCGAATGCCAGAACGGCTCCTAAGTTCTCCCGTCTCGCCATTCCGTACCTGCCTAATAATCCGCCGCGTTGGCCCGAAGTTACCGAAGCGGTTAAACACCTGGTGGAAGTCTGGGCAGCCCATGCGAAACCGGGTGAGCGGATGGGCGAGTGGATTGACCGCATCGGTTGGGAGCGGTTCTTCAAACTTACCGGCCTACCGTTTACCGATAAACATATCGACGACTTCACTTTCTCGCCTACGACCTTCCGTACGACGACGCAGTTCCGTTTTTAACGCCTGGCCACCCGCTGGAGGTGTAAAATGCTGTACTTTATAGGACAGGTACTTCCTTATATTGCGGGTAGTATATTCTTAATAGGCGTGGTTTACCGGGTAATGAGTTGGCTGAAAGCGCCGGTGCCCTTTCAGCTGACTCTCTTCCCGGCGCCGAAGGACGGCGCGGGACGCGTGGCGGCTGTCGCTACCGAAATGGTTTTCTTAAAGAGTCTATACAAAAATGATAAAAGCCTCTGGCTGTGGGTGTGGCTGCTGCATGTGTCCCTTGCGCTGGTGTTAGGAGGCCACGTTGTTGGAATTTATTACCTCATGAACCAGTTCACCTTAATCGGATTGACGCCGCAGGCGAGTCAGGCCCTTTCTTCCGTATTGGGCACAACTGCCGGCATTGTGCTAATGGTCGCATTAATAGTGTTATTCTGGCGTAGGATTTCTGACCCCGAAGTTAAACGCCTTTCCGACCCGGCTGACTATTTTGACGTACTGTTAATCTTGGCGATTGTAATTACCGGCAACCATATGCGACTGCCGAACGTCCATGTCGATTTACCGGCGATCAAAGCCTATATCGGCGGACTGCTGACTCTCCAGCCGACACCGATCCCGGAGAATTTGGTATTCATTACGCATTTTCTCCTTGTAAACATTTTGCTTATCTACTTCCCCTTCTCCAAACTAATGCATGTTGCCGGTTTCTTCGTCAACCGTGCAATGTTGGTTGAAGCGGCGCCTGTTTATCCGACGCCAGCCGGAACACCTGTCCGCTCTTCTTTCGCCAGCAAGCAGACTGGCCTGCCGGGAACTGGCACGGGGCAGTCTACGGTAACCAGGGGGGTGTAGCATGAAAATTCCACTCCATTTGGCAAAAGACAAAGAAGTGCAATCTATCGGCATTACGCCCGTTCCCGAAGCTGAGCAAAAGGCGAAGACATTGGCGCAAATCGAAGAATATCGGCAAATGGCCCGCTCCCTGATGGTCATGTTAGAGACTTGTACGAAGTGCGGGGCTTGCGCCAAACAGTGTCACAGCTATTTGGGAACAGGAGATTTTAACAACATCCCTGCTGCTCGTGCCGACTTGTTCCGCAAAATTTATAAACGGTACTTCACGGTTACCGGCCGGCTGCTGGCGCGGTTTAGCGGTGCGGAAGACTTTGACGCCGAGACACTGGGGAAATGGGTTACTTATTTTTACCAGTGCAATGAATGTCGCCGCTGCGCTGTATTTTGTCCTTTCGGCATTGATACGGCTGAAATTACGATCGCCGCGCGGCACATTCTAACCCAGCTTGGGGTTGTGCCCCGCTTCATGATTGGTATCGCCAATAATATGGCCAAGACGGGCAACAACATGGGCATTCCCAAACCGGCTATTCTCGACTGCTGTGAGTTCATGGAAGACGAGATGCGGGAAGAAACAGGTTTAGAGATTAAAATACCTGTCGATAAACCCAACTCCGATGTGCTCTACGTTCCTTCATCGGCCGATTTCTTTACCAACGTTGATACCATGATTGGCGTTGCCAAGATGTTCCACTATCTTGGCGTCAACTGGACAATTTCTTCGTCCATTCTTGAAGCTGCCAACTTCGGCTTGCTGTTTGATCTCAATACCATGAAGGAGCACAACCAGCGCCTGCGCAGAGCCGCGGCGGAAGTGGGCGCTTCTTTAGTAGTGCAAGGTGAGTGCGGCCACGGCTGGCGTGCAGCGAAGATGTACACCGAAGGGGCGAACGGTCCGGCGCCGTTTAAATTGGTTCACGTTTTGGACTATGCCGCCGAAAACTTGCCGAAGTTTAAACTGAAAAAACTGCCGATGCGGGTAACCCTTCATGATCCCTGCAACTATGCTCGCGCCGGCGATATCATCGAGCAGCCCCGTGCTATTATTCGCGCTTGTGTCACTGAGTTTGTTGAGATGACGCCTAACCGCGAGCGCAACTTCTGCTGCGGCGGCGGTTCCGGCATTCTGATGGATGAAATGATGGAAATCCGGATGAAGCTTGGCAAGAAAAAGGCCGAGCAAGTCAAAGAATTAGGCCATTTGGACTACTTTGCCACCCCGTGCTCCATCTGCAAGGCCCAGTTGCCACTGGTGATGAACCATTACGGCATGGGTGACTTGAAGATGGGCGGTGTCATGGATCTATTAGGCAAAGCACTCATTTTAGAATAACAACCATTAACAGGAGGTAAAAAACCATGGCATTCCTAAACGTTAACGGAAAACAAATCGAAATTGACGAAGACGGTTTCCTTGTAAACCCGGAAGACTGGAACGAAGAGGTTGTCCAGGCTTTCGCCAAATTAGAAGATGTAGCCGAGCTTACCGAAGACCATTGGAAAGTCATCAACTACTTGCGTGACTACTACAAGCAATTCGGTATTGCGCCCATGATTCGCAAACTTTGCAAGGATACCGGCTTTACGCTGAAACAAATCTACGACATGTTCCCCTCCGGGCCGGCGAAAGGCGCCTGTAAGCTAGCCGGTCTCCCCAAACCTACCGGTTGCGTCTGATACCTCGACGGATGCCACCTGTGTAAGATGGCGCAGGTGGTATCTTTCTCCAATCCTTTGTGAAAAGAAACTCTTTCCATAGTGGTCGCCTTCAAGACTATCTTGCCTAAGGCAGCGGCGTGACATATCCAAAAGCATCATATACAGCATAAGCCGCGGCCGGCAAGTTTAGTTCTATAGCTGATTACGACGAAAGGGGGGAAAGCGTCGGGAATAGACCGAAATTTCTTGTTTGCCTGAAAAGGCAGCATAGGTAACGCCTTGTAAATTGCGAAGGAGGTAGTTGGTATGGCTGGTGTTCCGCAAACATCTATTCCGTGGTTTAAGAGAGAAGACACATGGGCTATCTTTATTGCTTTAGGTTTAGTTTTGGCCATCACTCTTGCCTTTTTTGCCGGCTCAATTGGTTTTTTTAAATCCATGGCGGTCGGCTTCCCTGCTTGGAAAGATTTCGGCAAAGCGATAGCCGGTGTAACGAGTAAGTCGGGCGGACTCTTCATTTTGTGGTTATTCTTTCTTATCGCTTTTGGCTTTGCGGCAAGGGTAATGGGGGTAAAGGTTCCCCATTTTGCTGCCGGTTATACGGTACTCTTCCTCTTATCTGTGGGGGTTGTAGTTCTGGGTAACTACAGTCCTACCAAGGACTGGCTGGAGGCTCCCCTTATCGCCTTGGCGTTGGGGCTTGTTGTGGGTAATACGGTAAAGCTTCCGCAGTGGTTTCAGGCGGCCTTAAAGACTGAGTTCTATGTAAAAACAGGCATTATCCTCATGGGAGCTACGTTACCGTTTACTATTATCCTTAAAGCCGGTCCGCTTGCCATGCTGCAAGCTACCATTGTATCGGTCGTTACCTTTGTTTCGATTTTTGTGGCTGCTACCCGCTTGTTCGGACTTGATCCCCGGTTTGCGGCCTGCCTTGGCGCCGGCGGCTCGATTTGCGGCGTGTCTGGCTCGATCGCTATCGGTGGCGCCTGTCGTGCCGAAAAAGAACATGTTTCTGTTGCAATTTCCATGGTCGTTATCTGGGCCGTTGTTATGATCTTCCTGCTGCCGTTATGGTGTAAGGCCCTGGGTATGGAACCCGGTCCCGCCGGCGCCTGGATCGGTACTTCCGAATTTGCCGATGCCGCCGGTTTTGCCGCTGCTGCCGCGATCGGCGACGAGCGGGCGATCAAAACCTTTACGCTGATGAAAGTCGTCGGCCGTGATATGTTTGTCGGTATCTGGGCAATCATCGTTGCTTTCCTCTCGGTAACAGTCTGGGAGAAGAAACCGGCAGCGCAAGCAGAAAGGGTTAACTATGGGGAAGTATGGAACCGTTTCCCGAAATTCGTTATCGGCTTCTTCATTGCTTCGATTTTCACTACGATAGTAGTCGCAGGTCTTGATCCTAAACTGGGAGCCAAGTATTCTTCCGACGCCTTAGGAGCAATTAAGGTACTTCGGAACTGGACCTTTACCTGGACCTTCCTTAGCATCGGCTTCACGACCCGTTTCCGTGAATTAACCTCCTTCGGCTGGAAGCCGCTGCTTGCCTTTGCCATTGGCGTAGCGCTCAACGTTCCGCTTGGTTATTGGCTGTCCAACCATGTCTTTGTTGATTACTGGCTGAGTGTTAAGTAGTTGCCAGGAAAAGGTTAGCTTGTGTAAAAATTAAGCCCGGCAGCCTGTCTGCCGGGCTTAATTTATGGTATACTGATGCCGGGGAGAGTGGGAATTGTGGTGGAAAACTATCGTTCCATGGTGCATCACCTGACGCGTATCACTTTGAAACTGCTGGACGATCCTATTCCGTTTGATCTTGTTCGTAAAGCCGATCCGCCTAGCGCGGAAGATGTTCGTGCTTTTGGCCGGCAACTTAGCAACCGTGCGGAAAGAGTAGCGGCGATGATGGAACTGTTAGCGGCCAAAGGTTTTACCTTTTCGGCCGGCAAAGATTGTATCTACGCCGATTCGAAAGAAGTGGAGGCCCAAGCGGCGAAAAGATACTTGATTGAACACGGTTTTCATGACCAGGAATTCCAAGTTTACTTAGAATATGTCCGTCGATGGGGAATTATGTAACAATAATGGGAGGGGTCGTCATGCCGACCGTTACCGCTGCCAACGTACAACCGAGTAGTCGCGACTGGAATGTTCCACGTGTTGTTATTGGGGCTCCTCATGGACATTCAGGAAAAACTACTATCAGTATTGGCCTGGTCGGGGCGTTACGGCAGAACGGGGTGAATGTTCAACCATTTAAAAAAGGGCCGGATTATATTGACCCTAGTTGGTTGGGTTATGCTGCGGGGCGGCCCTGCCGTAATCTGGATTGTTATTGGATGACGGAGCCACAAATTCAGCAAACGCTTACTCAGGGTTCTACCGGCGCCGACATTGTTATAATTGAAGGGGCGATGGGCCTTTTTGATGGTGTTGATTTGCAAGGGACGGGAAGTACGGCGCAAATTGCCCGTATTACCCAATCACCGGTTATTCTTGTCGTCGACGCTACGCGGATGACGCGCAGTATTGCCCCGTTAGTTCTCGGTTTTATGCATTTTGATCCGGAGGTCAAAATCGGCGGCATCATTCTCAATAAGGTGGCGCGTGCGCGGCATGAGACCATGTTGCGCGCGGTTATCAAGGAATACTGCGGTATTCCTGTATTAGGGGCGATCCCGAAGAATGTGAATAGCTTTTTTCCGGAACGGCATCTAGGTTTGGTGCCGGCTGCCGAACACCAAAAGGTGCAGGAAGCAGTCGGATGTAACATTGCAATTGCCGCCCAATACTTGGATTTATCGGCTATCATGGAATTGGCCAAAACGGCGCCCGCTTTGCCGGCTGTATCGGCTCAGACAAGAACTGCCGTCAGTCCCGTAGTAAAAATTGGGGTAGTTCGTGATCAGGCATTCACCTTCTATTACCCGGAAAACCTCGAAGCTCTTAGCGCGGCCGGTGCGGAACTCGTCTATATTGATAGCATGAAAAACCAGGCGTTGCCTCCTATCGACGGGCTTTATATTGGCGGCGGCTTTCCCGAGGTATTTGGCGAGGCTATTGAGGCCAATTGCGCGCTGCGCAGCTCCATCCGGCGGGCGGCAGAACTAGGCATGCCTATATATGCCGAGTGTGGGGGGTTAATGTACTTGGGGCGCAAAATCTTATGGGATAATCGTGAGTTTGAAATGTGCGGCGTTCTCCCTATTGACGTGGTGATGGAGAAGAAACCGCAAGGGCATGGCTACACCCTCATGACAGTGGAGCGAGACAACCCCTTCTTTATGACCGGAACACAGGTCAAAGGCCATGAGTTTCACCATTCTAAAGTTATCAATATTGGAGACGGCGTCGATTTTGTTTATCGTGTTGAACGTGGTTTTGGCATCAATGGTCAGTGGGACGGCATTCTCTACCGCAACACTTTTGCTGCTTATAATCATATTCATGCCGTAAATAATACTGAGTGGGCGCAGCGGTTTGTGGCCGGTGCGGCGGCATACCGCAAGTGTAGGAAAGCGGGATAATAAAAAGAGGCCGATGCGGCCTCTTTTTATTATGCTAGTCGCCAGCCTTCGATGACCAACCGTTTATATCCGAAAAAACTGGACAAGTCGATAGTCAAAGGGATATCGGGCAGGTCGTCAGGAATATAGACGGTAATGCCGTCAATATTTTTGGTTTTATAGGCGGCTAAATTTGGGGGAGCGCCAAAACGAATAATCGGTGCTTCGCGTAAATGAATACAGCAGTCAATTAACGGCGGTAATTCGAGGTAAATAGCCTGATTGCGGGTTTTGATATATTCAAGTGCCTGCGGTGATATGGTAAGCATAACATCCTCCTTGAGTTATTGAAGTGTATTTCGCCTAGTGAGTTGCTAATTCCTGCTGTTTTATATCACGCTCACGTCACTAATAGTATTCCCTGTCCGATACGCTGACAATTTGTCTTTGTTGTTACCAATAATGGGTTGCTATTTTTTAATAAGGGAATAGCAGGAAATATGACCATCTTGTTGAATTCAAACACATAACGTCGAATGCAGTCTACCTGGTCTTAGCGGGGGTGGCCTTTATTAGGCAGGTCTTGTTAGCAAACGCCAATGACAGTATGGTTTTAGCCAAAGACGTGGTTGACAATAGTGGTAGAGTTTTACTAACGGCCGGAGTTACGCTACGCCCTGAAACGATCGGGTTGCTGCGTAAACACCAGGTTGTATCCATTTGGGTTAAAGATAAATGCGATTCCCGGAACCGAGAAATTACTTCCATTCAAAATTTAACGTGTGAGGCTACGAGGCTAAAACTTATCTATAATGTTCAGAACGCCTTTTCCAACCGTGAAAAATTCTGTGTGTACCTTAACGAACTGCAACAGGTGATCACTCAGGTTGTCTGCGAACTATCCGCGAGAGAGTATGTGCTTATTTATCTTAATGATATAAGAATAAAAAGCGAATATTTATTTATGCATAGTGTTAATGTTGGACTGTTCGCGATTGCCATCGGTATGGCTATGGGACTGGAACAGGAAGAGCTCATCCTATTAGGCATGGGCGGACTGCTCCACGATTACGGCAAAACGCGAGTTCCGCAGCAGATTTTGAATAAAAATGGCCCGCTTAGTTGGGAGGAGTTTTGTCAAGTCAAAGAGCATGCGGCGATTGGGTACAACTTGTTACGGTTGGAGGAACAATTGGATCATCGCGTCATGCTGATGGCTTTGCAGCATCATGAGCGGTGTGACGGCCGTGGCTATCCATGGGGGATAACAGGTAGCGAAATTCATCAGCTGGCAAAAATCGTTGCGGTAGCTGACGTATATGATGCTTTAACTACCGATCGGGTCTACCGGGCGCGGATGGAACCATATCAAGCTGTCGAGATTATAAATCAAGGAATTGGAAGTCAGTTCGATGAAGTTGTTGTGAAAGCTTTTAACCAGGTTGCTGTACCTTACAATATTGGCAATATTGTAACTTTGGACAACGGTTTGCGCGGTGCCGTGATCCGTATTAATACATTGCGGCCTGCTCGGCCGATCGTGTGGACGGAGCAGGGGCCGCTAAACCTTATGCACGAACCGGACGTTAAGATTGTTGCGGTAATTTAAGGCACAGGGGTTGTGCCTTTTCTTTTTTATCATCACAGTCCGAAACTGTAAACATAATGCGTAGTAACTGAATAGTATATAGTGACGACATTTGCAGGAGGTGGGGAGATGGTGGAATTGCAGCATATCCACCTCACACCGTACCGAACCAGTGAATTGCATAATATCTTGGCCTTGATGCAGCTCCAAAGCACTTATATCAACCGGGTTTATCGCATAATCTACAATTTGTGCACCGATTTTAATGTCGCCAGTAATATAGAATTTCAAGAGTTTACAATGCATTTTAACTTATTTGTCCGTTATCAGGCGGGCGGCGAAGGCTATAGTCAAGCATTGGATTCTATGCAGGTGTACTGTCATGCGCTACTGGAAAAATTACTGGACACTCAGGTAATGGCGGCGGCTGAACAACTGGAACTTGCCGTCGGACATTTGGAACTTGCCGCGCGGGAAGTCAAAGTGAGGGCTAATCCCCAAATACTCCTTCTGAACCAAGCGATCTGTCTGCTTGAAGAAACAGAGCTCAAGATTATTGAGGCGTTGGAAAGTATTCTACAAAACGCCAAAGCGCCGGATCTACAAAATTAAGCTATTTTAAACTGCGGTGACAGGATTTTTTCTTTGCAAGGTAAAATTATATAAGAGGATTTTGCGGTCGAAGCCGCTGACAGTTAAGAAAGGCTGTCATGAAGACATAATTTCCAAGACGGATATTATGTCTTTTTTAATATTGACGGAAGGAGTAGACCATGAATACTGCAGCAAAACTGGTGAAGTTGGAAAAAATTCTTGCCGAACTGGGACATGCCGTCGTGGCTTTTTCGGGTGGAGTGGACAGCACCTTTTTAGCGGCTGCCGCTAAACGTGTTTTGGGAGAAAAGGTAGTAGCAGTGACAGCCGTGTCGCCAACCTCGCCACAGCGGGAACAGGAAGATGCTAGCAGGTTGGCGCAGGTTCTGGAGATTGCTCATTTTATTCTCCCTTCAGGTGAACTTGATAAACAGGAGTTTACTGCGAATAACCCGGAGCGATGTTATTTTTGTAAAAAGGAACGGTTTGGCGCCTTGGTCGCCTGGGCGCAGGAACGGAATTTTCACTGGGTCATTGAAGCTAGTAATGCCGATGATTTGAATGACTACCGGCCCGGGCTGCGGGCCCTCCGAGAGTTAGCTCAGGTCCGTAGCCCTCTCCTCGAAGCCGGCATGACCAAGGCTGAGATCCGGACCCTTTCCCGGGAGTGGGGACTCCCAACTTGGGACAAGCCTAGCGCCGCCTGTCTTGTTTCACGCTTAGCTTACGGTTTGGAAATTACGGCGGATAGGCTAAAGCAAGTAGAAATGGCGGAAGAGTTTCTGCGCACTTTTTACCAGGGACAATTTCGGGTCCGCCATCATGGCGATACGGCCCGCATCGAAGTGCCGAAAGAGGATATGGCGCTGTTCGTTGCACGGGCTAGCGAAATAACGATGCGATTGAGACAGCTTGGCTTCACCTATGTAGCTCTGGATTTGGCCGGATACCGTACCGGCAGTATGAATGAAATGTTAGTAGGAGGAAAAAATGAACAAGAATAATATCTGCGAAATACTCCGTGCTTTTCGCGACGGATTTATCTCGATGGATGAAGCAGTAGACCGGTTAAAAAACCTCCCTTATGAAGATTTGGGGTTTGTTAAAATTGATCATCATCGCATGATGCGCCAAGGTTTTCCCGAAGTGGTATTTTGTCAGGGTAAAACAATCGACCAGGTAGTGGCTATTATGGAGCGCTTGATTGAATACAACCATAACATTTTAGCAACGCGAGCCACGCCGGAAATGTACACGGCTGTTGCCGCCGTTATTCCTGATGCGCAGTTTCACGAACAGGCCCGGTTGATTGTCGTGGAGCGGCAGCCAGTGGTTGTCGACCCCGACCGAATTATTGTTGTTATGACAGCCGGTACGAGTGATATTCCTGTGGCGGAAGAAGCGGCTATCACGGCAGAAATCATGGGCAACAAAGTTCGGCGAGTGTATGATGTAGGCGTAGCCGGGATTCATCGGCTGCTTGCCCAGCGGCAGATACTGGAAGAGGCTAATGTTCTTATTGTGGTGGCCGGTATGGAGGGCGCTTTGGCCAGTGTCGTAGGCGGAATGGTTGCAAAACCGGTGATTGCCGTGCCGACCAGCGTTGGTTACGGCGCCAACTTCGGCGGGCTGGCTGCCTTGTTGGCAATGCTGAATAGTTGCGCGGCCGGAGTGGCCGTTGTCAATATTGACAATGGATTTGGGGCGGGCCGACTTGCGAGCATTATCAACCATATGAGGTGATCGAATGAGGGTAATTTATTTGGATTGTTTTGCCGGGGTTAGTGGCAATATGCTGCTTGGCGCGTTATTGGACGCAGGTCTGCCTGAGGAGCAGCTCCGCTCGGAACTGGCCAAACTGCCTGTCGCCGGCTACGAACTGAAGGTGAACCGGGTAGTTAAATGCGGGATCAGTGCCATATACGTTGATGTACAAATAGAGCAGCATCATCACCATCACCGGCATTTGCCCGACATTCTGACTATTATTGATAATTCGACTTTGGCTCAAAAGGTGAAAGAGGACAGCAAACGGGTGTTTTGGCGCTTGGCTGAAGCAGAGGCTAAAGTACACGGCACTACGGTCGATGCCATCCATTTCCATGAAGTGGGGGCAGTTGACGCTATCGTTGACATTGTTGGTGTTGTTTTTGGTCTGCATTATTTGAGGATAGACAAAATATACACTTCTAAAATTCATGTGGGAAGCGGCTTTATCCAGTGCAGTCACGGGCGGATGCCCGTCCCGGCGCCGGCTACGGCTGAGCTGCTGCGCGGTATTCCCTTTTATTCCGGCGATGTGGCAAAAGAGCTGACGACACCTACCGGTGCAGCGCTAATCGCTACGTTGGGCACCGGTTACGGTGGCATGCCCCAAGGGTTTGTCAGCGAGAAAATAGCTTATGGCGCCGGTACTTGGGACCTTGATATCCCCAATGTGGTGCGAATGTTTCTCGGGGAAATTAAGCCGGAGATGGGACCGGCAACGCTAATGGTTATGGAAGCCAATATCGATGACCTAAATCCCCAGATTTACCACCATGTGATGAATGAATTAATGGCCAAAGGCGCCCTTGATGTATGGCTGACCCCAATTATTATGAAGAAGGGACGCCCGGCGACCAAACTTGCGCTGTTAGTGGACAAAAAACATCAGGACGCAGTATTGGAAGTTTTGTTTACCGAGACTTCAACTCTCGGCGTGAGGTATTATCCGGTAAACCGCGAAACTGCGGAGCGGTGCTTTGCTACCGTAGAGCTCCCATGGGGTGAGGTAGCGGTAAAAATTGGTTCATATCGGGGGCAAGTCTGCAATATAGCCCCGGAATATGAAGATTGTCTCCGTTTGGCCAGGCAGCAGCATATTCCGCTCAAAGATATCCAGCAGGCAGCTATCGCCAAAGCTGCTGAATTAAGCAAAAAAGGTGAGTCATGAACAGTTTGGAAGAAACCCGCGCTGCGCTGCAGCAGGCATTGACGCGGGAAGAATTGTTTGTCACGGACGAGAAAGTAATACCGTATGGTTTGCAATTAGTGGTAACAGATAACCGATACAAAACAGCCGTTAATATTTATAACGGCAAAAAAGGCATTCGCATTACCGTTGGCGGCGCAGCTTCTCCGCTAAAAGACAGAGTCGAGAGGATTGCCAACGATCTGGTTTGCAGCCCGGCCACCGACGGCAATCCGGCAGGGTTTGAAGGGGTTTCCGATTTTGATAACCGCTGGATTGGCTCAGATGAGTCGGGTAAAGGCGATTTTTTTGGTCCGCTGGTTATTGCTGCGGTGATGGTGGACGCGGCTACAGCGGCAGCTCTTACCGCCAGCGGTGTGCGTGACAGTAAATTACTGAGCGACGAAAAAGCCAAGGTGCTGGCCCAGCGTATCCGTGAGATTTGTCATGGAAGATTTGCTCTTGTGGAAATAACGCCGGCAAAATATAATGTTCTATATCAGCGATTTCGGGCGGAAGGGAAAAATTTAAATCACTTGCTGGCATGGGCCCATGCCAGCGCTATCGAAGAAGTGCTGACACGCACGCCCTGTCGCTTTGCTTTGGTCGACAAATTTGCTGACGAAAGCCTTATTCGTTCCCGGCTCTTTGCCAAAGGGCGGGAAATCACGTTGGTGCAGGCGCCAAGAGCCGAGAAGAATATAGCTGTTGCCGCGGCTTCAATTTTGGCCCGGGAGCGATTTTTATATTGGATTGAACTATTTCGTGTGCAGTATAAAATGGATTTCCCCAAAGGTGCATCCGCGGCGGTGACCGATGCGGCACGGGCCTTCGTCCAACGTTACGGTAAGAATTGCTTACATGATGTAGCGAAACTTCATTTTAAAACGGCGGATGAACTGTATTGACCGGCCGTGTGGGAGAATTTAAGGGCTGAGGAGCGATTGGCATGAAAGATGTGCAAAATGCGGCGGATATGCGCGGCATAGCCATCCAAAAGGTCGGCGTAAGTGATGTTGACCTTCCCTTTCTCATCAAAACCAAAAACGGTAGTTTTCAGTCCGTATTGGCTAAAATAAAGTTGACTGTTGACCTGCCTAAAGAATATAAGGGTACCCATATGAGCCGGTTTATCGAAGTGTTAAATGAATGGAGTCAGAAACCTGTATCTTACCGGGAAATGGAGTGTATTCTCAGCGATATCATGCACCGGCTTGATGCGCAGCGGGCTGATATTGATATTAACTTTAAATATTTCCTTGAAAAACGAGCGCCGATAAGCGGTTTAAAAAGTTATTTGGACTGTGATTGTCTTTTTTCCGGCACTTTACTCAGCGGTGATCACCTCAAATTTGTTCTCGGCTTAGCGGTGCCGTTTACTTCTCTTTGCCCGTGCAGCAAGGAAATATCCCGGTATGGCGCTCATAATCAACGGGGTTTAATGAAGGTAAAAATCAAGCACCGGCCAGGCCATTTCATTTGGATTGAAGATTTGGCAGCTTTGATGGAAGAGCAGGGAAGCTGCCCTGTCTATCCCTTACTTAAGCGGGAAGATGAAAAGTATGTGACGGAAAGGGCTTATGAAAACCCAAAATTTGTCGAAGACGTACTCCGCGACCTCGTGCTTGCCTTACGACGTCTAAAAGGGGTAGAGTGGTTTGAGGTTGAGTGCGAAAACTACGAGTCGATTCATAACCACAATGCCTATGCGGCCCACCGGGAATTTGTCTCCGAAATAACCTCAACTGAACGCTCACTTTAAGAAAGAAATTTTTTGGTGGGAAACGAATTTTATTTGCCGAAGCTTACGACAAGGTTGCCGGAGATGGGCTAAATAGGGATGATGGTAGATTGGAAGCGGTTTGACAAGGAATATGAGTTTATGAGAAACGAGTTATCCCGGCAGGGCATTCAGGGCCCTGATGAATGGCTACTAAAAATAATGGCCTTTATCACCGGGGGGCAGTCCTGTCCTGACAGCATAGCACGCCAGGCTGTGGTTACTCCTTCTGAGGAAAGTTTTTTAGACCATGAATGTGGCCTGCCTAGTTATGAGCCGCAGATGGGGACAGTTACGGCGGTTACACTGCAAGATTGGGCGGAGCAGTTTCGCAATAAAGAGTTTCTTTTAGGCGAGATATATGAGAGAACGGCTATGGGCCGGCGGGCCCAGGGCCGCTATTATACTCCCGCGAAAATCATCGATTTTATTATGTCCTGGACGGTAGAAGAGTGCGCTGTAACGCTTAATCCCTATGTCCGGGTGCTTGACCCTGCCTGCGGCTGTGGCAATTTCCTGGTAAAAGCGTATGACGTTTTGCGGCAGAAGTTTTGGGATGCCCGGCCTATCCTACAGACAAGATATCCCGAAATTGATTGGTCAGACGATGGTATTCACCGTCATATTATCCGCTATAATCTGTGGGGCGCGGACATTGATGGTACTGCTGCCAAAATTGCCGCCTTAAGTTTATTGCTGAAACGACCAGAGGCGAGCCGCGACTTGATTCCCAATATTCGGCAGTGCGACAGTTTACGGCGGCCTGATGAAAATAGCGGCTCCAGCGACAAAACCTTTTGGGCGGCCGCTTATGATTATGTAGTCGGTAATCCGCCGTACCTTTCTTTTGGGCTTAGGGGCGGACAGGCCCTTGATCCGGGATACGGCAAATATTTACGACAGGCTTTCGTCGCTTGTGCCGAGTATAAGATAAGCTATTATGCCCTTTTTATGCAGCGCGGCATTGAGCTGCTTAAGCCAGGCGGGCGTTTAGGCTTCATCGTTCCTGATAGTTTCCTGCTTGGGCGATATTTTTCTAAACTGCGGCGCTATCTGCTCGACTATACCGCCGTCAAAGCGATCGTTCACATCGCTGCCCCGGTGTTTCGCCAGGCGGCGCTTGGTTTCTCTGTTATCGGCATATTTGAGAAGGAACTGGATGGGCGCAAACGTATTCGGAACGCTGTAAAGGTGTATTCCGTAAAAGACTATGCCGATCTTCCTTTGGCTAAATCTTGCTGCCAATATGAGCAGGACTACTTTAACCGGCAAGTGCACTGCCGCTTTCGCCTCTTTTTTGATCTCACGGCTAAAAGACTAGTAGATAAACTCGATAGCGGCGTATATCTAGGCAAATTTGCCGTTGGCCATACCGGTATTCGCGCGCGTACGCGGCAGAAGGACATTGTTGCCCAAACGCGCCTGGGAGAAACTTGGCAGCCCGGTCTTATTTCAGGCAGTCAGGTTAACCGTTATTGCTTGAAATATCAAGGTCATTGGCTGAATATCGACCCTCGCCTTCTTTATAAGGGAGGGTGGCAGGCGGAAGTGGTGCGGCAGCGAAAAATTTTAGTGCGCCAAACTGGCTACAATATTATCGCCTGTATTGATGAGCAAGGATACTATCATTTAAACAATATTCACAGCTTTGTCCTGAAGAATAATGAAGTTAGCTTGGAATATTTGCTGCTGCTCCTAAATTCACGGCTCATGTCTTTCTACTATCATGCCACTACTCTCGAGTTTGGTCGGCCTATGGCCCAAACAGACATTGAAACACTGGAACGGTTGCCTGTTCGTTTTACGCCGGAGGCAGTCAGAGAAGCAAACGGCCTAGTTAAAAAAATGACTGATTGTCTTCAGCGCATTGAGCAGGGGGACAGGATGGCCAGCAGAGAGCAGGAGCGTCTCGCTGCCCGGATGGATGAGCTTGTTTATCAAATTTATGGGTTGACTACCGAAGAAATCAAGTATGTGGAAGACTATGAACGGGCGCTATTCTTGTCACGGCGGAAAAGGCGAGATAGGAACAGCAGCCCCAATTCAACTATGTAAGGATGTGGTTAGGATGAACATTAATTGGGCCGAACGGATGTCTTGTATGGAAAACCCGGCCGTAAAAGCCATTCTCGCGATCACGCAACGTTCGGACGTAATTTCTTTCGCCGGAGGGCTGCCATCTGCCCGTTCCTTTCCCGTAGAAGGCCTTGCAGCCGCGTTTGCAACTGTTCTTAACGAGCAAGGAGCCTCAGCACTGCAGTATGGAATTTCTGAGGGATACGAGCCTTTGCGAGATTGGGTGGCAGATCGCGTGGGACGCCAGGGTATCCGGTGCACCGCAGCCAATATTATCATTGGTAATGGCTCGCAGCAAATAATCGATCTCATTGCCAGGACGATGCTCGATCCCGGTGACTATGTTGCTTTGGAAAACCCTACCTACTTGTCTGCCATACAGATTTTTAAAGGTGCGCAGGCCAGATTTATCCCTATTCCGCTTGACCAAGAAGGCATGCGGGTAGATATGCTGGCCGAACAAATCAAAAAGGTTCGTCCCAAATTCATCTATGTCAACCCCACCTTCCAAAATCCAACCGGAGTGACGATGACCGTGGAGCGACGGCGGCAATTGGCGCAATTGGCCGCAGAGTACGAAATTCCGGTTATTGAGGATAATCCATATGGCGAACTTCGCTATAGCGGCGATTCTTTACCTGCCGTCAAAAGTTTCCCCGGTGGCGACTGGGTAATTTATGTCGGCACAGTGTCTAAGATTGTGGCTCCGGGACTCAGGGTAGGTTGGGCGATTGCTTCGGAAACTATCATCGATAAACTCACGACGGCTAAACAGCTTACCGATGTTCTAACAAACTCTCTAACTCAGCGGGCGTTACATAGGTTTGTAACTGACCAAGATCTGGACCAGCACATCGCCATGATTGTAAAGCAGTATCGGCAGCAGCGTGATGTTATGCTTGCGGCTATGGAGGAGCATTTTCCGTCTAGTGTTACGTGGACCGTACCAGACGGTGGCATGTTTATTTGGGTAACATTGCCCGCGATCATTAATACTAACGATTTACTACCGGCGGCAATAGAAGAGGAAAAAGTAGCTTATGTGCCCGGTACTCCGTTCCATGCCGATGATAGTGGACATAATACTATGCGCCTTAATTTCTCTAACTCGACACCTGATCTGATTCGAACCGGTGTGGCGCGTCTTGGTGCTCTTTTAAAACGGTATCTAAAATAAAGTCACGGCCAGCACAAAGCCGGGAGAACTACGTTTCTCCCGGCTTTGTGTTGGCAGGCTGTTATTATATAGTCTATTATTAGTTTCAGGATGGGCAAGAGGCAAATAGCATTTGGGCCGGGCTCGGGTAAAAGAATTGGCAAAATTCGGGGAAGAATTGTTCGCTGCGAAATTTGGCAAGCAAGAGGTCTGACAGTTCGCTTTCGAATTCCACAAGGGTCGCGGGGGTTATTGCCCCATCCTCAATTAATACAGTCAGGTATGGTTTTACAACAGGAGCGTCAGCGGGAACATCACTACGGTCAAGGGGCATATGGGCGATAATGCGAATAGTTGCCAAATATTCGCCGGAAGCGTCGGCAACTTTGCCCCGGTACATATTAGACCAGAGAGTGCGGGCTAGTTGCAGCATTAGTTTTCGGTTAGCCAACTCCATATAATCATCATCCCTTCGCATTTATATATTTTAAATTATACTATCTTTTACCAGCAAGACCAACTAATTGCTTGGCCCTAACGCTTTTCTTGTTTATCTCTTGCCGTTTTGGTCCATACTACCGGTATGATGCTATTTATGGAGGGAAGTGGGTATTTGGAGTTCATTGCTTGGCTGACGCGTCTTTTTCCTGAGATTAATGCCGTTTTGGCAGGCGTAATTAAAATCGCAATTATTATTAGCTTGCTTTTCGGGTTTATGTCCAGTCCTGTTGTTACTTTTCTTGGAATAGTAATATGGTTGGCTCTTATGTATCACGTTTTTAAACGGCAGTTTTCCTAAAACCAAGGTACTCTACCAAGTACCTTGGTTTTTATTATGGATAAATATGTATTCAAAATGCAAGTAAGTTATTATTATAACAAATTTAAATTTTCTGATTAACTATAATATGTAATAGCAGGAAAAAAATTCTAAAGAAGCGAAGAAATCATAATATTAATATTGGCTAGCTTGGGCGGAAGGGAGGAGAGAAGGACAACCGAGCCCTTTGCATTATTTTCAAAATCTTATTTTGGGAGGGAAATTATGAAAAAACTACTGGCAATTACGGTTATTTGTCTCTTGGCAATTGGTATGCTGGCAGGTTGTGGCAGCCAAGAAACTGCTAAGAAAACTACGCAATTGATTTTAGCTACGGGCGGTACGGCCGGAACGTACTATCCGTTAGGCGGGGCAATGGCGCAAATTTTCAACACTAAAGTTCCCAATGTCAATGTGACGGCTCAATCTACCGGAGCTTCTGTTGAAAACCTCCGGTTGGTTAATAAGAAAGAAGCTGAACTAGCAATAGTTCAAAACGATATGATGGACTATGCTTACAACGGAAAAGAGGCCTTCAAAGAAAAGCTTCCTAATATTCGCGGTATTGCCATTCTCTATCCGGAAATTATTCAAATTGTCGTAGGTGCCGACAGTGGCATTAACAGTATCGCCGACTTCAAAGGAAAAAGAATTGGCGTAGGCGCTCCCGGCAGCGGCACGGAAGCAAATACCCGCCAATTGCTGGACGTTTATGGGCTTGACTATAAGGTCATGAACCCGCATTATCTGTCCTTTGCCGAATGTGCCGACCGGTTTAAAGATAAACAAATCGACGGTTTTATCTTCACGGCCGGCATTCCCAACTCGGCTGTACAGGAAATTGCCAGCCAGCACAGTATCAAACTTGTGTCCATTCCAGACGACATGATTGCTAAATTGGTGCAGAAGTATCCGTTCCTGACTGCGTTCACTATTCCGGCCAACACCTACAAGGGCCAAACCGAGCCGGTCAAAACCGTAGCCGTTCAAGCTACCCTTATTGTCAATCCCGATGTAAAAGAAGATATCGTGTATAACATTACCAAGGCGCTGTTTGAAAACCAAGCCGACTTGGCTAAGGCTCATGCAAAAGGAAAGGAACTTAGCCTGGAAAAAGCCGTGAAAGGCATGTCTATTCCGCTTCATCCCGGTGCAGCCAAGTATTACAAGGAAAAAGGCATAATTAAGTAATCGGAGGGCGACCGGGCAGGGTTTCTGCCCGGTCCTGCTTGCTACTTGTGCGTGCCGTACAAAAATGGGCATTTCTATTCGGCTGTATCCTGGTTGCAGCGGCGGTTTGGCCTGTGTTTCCCGCGTTAGTTATCACTGATGTTAAAGCTTCCAGACCGGTCATGTATATTCCCGTTCATGACGGGGAGGAGTTTGTTATTTCCTTTGTTCATTCGGTGAATAAGCGTCCCGTTTATGACCACATTCGCGTTGACGGCCAGTATCTGACAATAGTTAAATCGCGGTATGATGCCTTTGGCGCCGGAATGCCGGAAACGGCCGTAGACGGCAAGACACTCACCTTAAATCATGACGGAATGTTGGAATTGTCGGGAGTTAATTACACCTTGCCTGAAATCAAATTATTCGTCGGCACTGTAGCGCAACATGCCCTTCATATTAAAAATAAGCACATTTTACTTTCCAGTTTGGTACAGCCTGGTGAGCCTTTACAATTCAAAGTAATGAAGGTTTCGTATTTACAAATGTGGAAAGGCAGGTGTCTTTATGACTGACCATGAAGTCAAAAAATATGCTGGTCCGCCAGAGCCGGAAGTGTCGGCCGCCGAGGTGGAAGAACTCTTAAAAAAAGTGGATAAGGAGTCTACTTACCGCAAACTGGAAGGTATTCCGCGCAAACTAGTCTTTTGGTTGGCCGTCGCGTTCTCCTGCTTTCACTTGTACACCGGCATTTTTGGCATGCTGGCAGCGCAACTTCAGCGCTCCATTCACCTGGCATTCGCTTTTGTGCTGGTCTTTCTTCTTTATCCAGCCCGTAAGACATCGTCTAATAAGGTAGGGATTGTCGACTATATTACTGCCGTTGCCGCCGGCGCCGTAGGTATGTATATTACCTTCAATTATGAGCGTCTGATGACAGCAGCCGGCAATTATAGTCAGGCTGATTTGATTGTCGGCATATTAGGCGTGCTCTTTACTTTAGAAGCAGCCCGCCGTGTTGTCGGTCTTCCTATTGTTGTAATTGCCAGTTCTTTTTTAATTTATGCTTATGTCGGCGACTACCTACCAGGATTTTTGTCTCACCGGGGTTACTCAATCGAACGCATTGTTACCCATATGTACTTTACAACCGAAGGTATTCTAGGTATTCCGCTCGGTGTATCGGCAACCTTCATTTTCTTGTTCCTTCTTTTTGGTGCTTTCCTCGAAAAAACCGGCATCGGCAAGTTTTTTGTTGACATTGCCAACGCTTTGGCCGGATGGGCGTCTGGCGGACCGGCGAAAGTGGCCGTTCTTACCAGCGGGCTGCACGGCATGATTACTGGCAGCTCTGTCGCTAACTGCGTCACTTGCGGCACTTTCACTATTCCAATGATGAAAAAACTGGGCTATCGCCCTGAATTTGCAGGCGCCGTAGAAGCCGCTGCTTCTACCGGCGGACAAATTATGCCGCCGGTTATGGGCGCCGCCGCCTTTTTGATGGCTGAATTCACCGGTATCCCTTACATCGAGATAGCCAAGGCCGCGTTTATACCTGCCTGTTTATACTTCCTGGGTATCTGGATAGAAGTGCATTTTGAGGCAAAACGGCTCGGCCTTAAGGGAATTGACCGTTCTGAACTGCCGCGGGTATGGACGGTCATGCGCGAACGGGGCCATTTGATCATTCCGCTCTTTGGTATTGTCTACTTCCTCATGAGTGGCTATACTCCGGCGCGGGCCGCCCTTGCTGCTATTGCCCTTTCTATTATTGTCGGAATGCTTAAGTCTGAAACGCGCATTAATTTCACCGATTTTCTTAATGCCTTGGAAGCGGGCGCGCGCAGTGCCTTAGGGGTCGCCATTGCCTGCGCGACGGCCGGCATTATTGTCGGTACTGTAACCTTGACAGGGGTAGGCCTTAAGTTGGCCAATGGCCTGGTAGCTTTGGCCGGAGGCAGTCTGCTCCTGACGATGGTGTTTACGATGATTGCGTCGTTGATCCTCGGGATGGGGGCGCCGACTACGGCTAACTATGTAATTACCTCGACAATCGCGGCGCCCGCTCTTGTGGCATTGGGTGTACCTCTATTAGCGGCGCACATGTTTGTCTTTTATTTTGGTATCGTAGCCGATATTACCCCACCGGTAGCGCTAGCGGCTTATGCTGGTTCCGGTATTGCCCGCTCCAATCCGTTCCGCACGGGGGTCATTGCAACCAAACTGGCCATTGCTGCCTTCATCATTCCCTATGTATTTGTTTACTCGCCGCAACTATTATTAATCAAATCGACGGTTGCCGGTGTAACGATGAATTTCCTTACCGCCAGCGTTGGCATGATTGGCGTTGGCGCGGCCATGATTGGCTATCTCATGGCCAATATGAACGTTTTGGAGCGGCTTTGGTTTCTCATTGGCGGGCTTATGCTGATTGACCCTGGTTCGACGACCGATATCATCGGTTTTGTCATGCTGGCGTCAGGACTATTTTTGCAGTGGCGCAAAAGCAAAGCAAACAAGCAAGGTTTTTCAGCAGGTGCATAAACCTTTCATAAAAAAGTCTCCGCAACAAGCGGAGACTTTTTTATGAGAGCCTGTTAATCTTTTATATTTTCAGCTAAGATGTCAGCCACGTGCTTAATTTGGACTGCGGGAGCTTGTTTATCGAGCCCGCCTTTTATCTGCATCATGCAGGCAGGACAAGCTACGGCTACGATTGAGGCGCCGGTATCCTTAATATTGTCTAATTTTTGTTTCAGAATCGGCATCGACAGTTCGGCATGCTTTACGCCGAAAGCGCCCGCCATACCGCAACATTTATCGCAATCTTTCATCTCCACAAGTTCATGGCCCGCTGCTTCGATTAGCTTACGGGGCTGCTCATAAATGCCTAGACCACGTTTCATATGGCAAGAGTCATGGTAGGTAACTTTGACGCCGCCGGCGGTGGGGGCAAGGCGTCCGGCTTTTTCATATTCTTCAGCCACAAAACTGGTAAATTCCCGGAACTTGGCTGCCAGTTTTTCGGCCCGTTCTTTCCATTCCGGTTCATCGGCTAGCAGGCTAACATAGGCGTCATGCCAGGTTTCCGTACAGGTTGGGCAGGCCGCGAGGATTACATCGGCATTTGCCGCTTCAAAGGCTTCAATATTTTTCTTGGCCATGCGCTTTGTTGTTTCTTTGTCGCCCATTCCTAAGACGGGTTTGCCGCAACAGCTTTGTTCCTGCGGGAAGACGACTTCCATATTGAGGTCCTGGAGAACCTTGTAAACCGATTCACCTGTTTCAGGGTAAACAAAGTCCATGCTGCAGCCGCTGAAAAAGGCCACCCGCTTGGCGGGCCTGTCGATTTTTTTGGTAATCTTGGCAACACGGTCGCGGAGCGGCACGTCGGCAATGGCCGGCAGGCTACGGTCTTTCGTCAGTCCCGTCAGGAACAAGGGAAGATGGCGGATAAAATTACCCGACTTAACCGGTTTTTGCCCGATGGCGCCAAGGCGGAGCAGGGTATGGAAAACTTTACGGTTGGCGAGAACTTTTTCAAACAGAGTGCGAACGGCCAGAGGAAGACCATGCTCTTTCACTGCTCGGGCCCGCAGTTCTTCGATAAGATCGGGAATATTGATTTTGCCGGGGCAGATGGTAGTGCATTTCCGGCAGCCAATGCACAGTTCGTTAATTTTTTCAAAATCGCCCATGCTATTGAGGAAGGCCGTAAGAATGGCGCCGATACCGCCGGCATAGATGTGGCCGTATACGTGGCCGCCCACAAGCGTATATACCGGACAGACGTTGAGACAGGAAGCGCAGCGAACGCATTGGTAAACTTCCTTAAATCGTTCATCCTTAGCAAGTTGCAGTCGGCCGTTATCAAACAGAATAATGTGGAGTTCCTTTTCTTCTTCTACCCATTTGCCGTCTTTGTTTACCATAATTGGAGTAGGGCCGGCAATCATGCTCATATAACTGGTCATTAATTGAGCGGTGGCGTTACGCGGCAGGGTACGAAGGATTGGCACGGCATCTTTTATAGTGGGAATGAGTTTTTCGTAGCCAATGATGACGACATGGATCCGGGGCAGACTGGTAACGAGACGGGCATTGCCTTCGTTGGTGACAAGCCCAATGGCGCCGTTTTCGGCGATACCGAAGTTAGCTCCCGAAATGCCCATATCGGCTTGCAAGAATTCCTCGCGGAGCGTCTGCCGGGCCGTTTGAACCATGAAGGGGATATCATCGGGAATATCTTGCTTAAGTTCTTTGGAAAAGTATTCGGCCACTTGCTGACGGTTAAGGTGAATGGCCGGCATTACCATGTGGGATGGTTTGTGTCCGGCCAGGGCAATAATCCACTCACCCAGGTCTGTTTCGCGGACATGGATACCGGCGGCTTCAAGGTCGTGGTTAAGGTGAATTTCTTCCGAGGCCATGGATTTAGATTTAACAATCCGCTTAACCCCTTTTTCCCGGCACAGATTTAAAAGATACTCTTTCAGAGCGGCGCCATCTTTGGCCCGAAAAACTTTGGCCCCTCGTTTGGTCGCCTCGGCCTCAAAGCGGTCAGCCACCGCTTCAATCTGGGCTACCGTTTGTTGTTTAATTTGCCGGATGCTTTCCCGTAGAGCTTCAAAATCTTCCACATTCTCATAGGCTTTGGCCCGGGCCGTAGGATAGGCCTCGGCAAACCGTCCCAGGGCGCCGCGCAGTACCTCATCCTGCAGTTTTTCGTGAATTTCTTTGCGGATATTGCGGTCGCTCTTTTGCATTATGCTTCACCTCCGGTGATTTCCTCGTCGACAGCAATAATGACAAACCGGCTCGGGCCGTGAACTCCAATTGTCAGTACGCGTTCAATGTCGGCAGTACGGCTGGGGCCAGTAATTAAGCTAATATAACCCCGTTCAAAAACTTGGGAAAAAATTTCAAAGGCAGCAGCAATATCCGGAACTACATTATTGCTATTCATGAAGACGACATGAATCGGAGGCAGGGTGGAAACGAGACGGCTTTCGATCGAGTAGGCGTCCAGGCAGACGCTGCCTGTTTCGGCAACGCCAAATTCTACGCCCGAGATGCCAATATCGGCTGTCGCGGCATGAGCGGCAATGTCAGCGGCTGCAGAGTGCAGCTCTGTTCCCAACTCTTGGATGGCTTGATGAATACCGGCCGCCCGCTGGAGCGGACATTCGACTGCCACTACTTTTTTAGCGCCTGACTGTTTAATGAGATCAACGGCAGCGTTTTTCGCTTCAACAAGCGTTTTAACCCGGATTACTTCTGCGGCGGCATTCTTGGCCCGCATTTCAAATTCAGGAAAGAATTCTAATCCCGTGCGGCCTTTTTGGAAAGCTTGGTTCCAGTTGTCACATACCTTTTTCATATGTTCACTCCCTTGCCTTACGAAAGGATACAAATTTGCCAATATTTATTCGAAAAAGCAGGGGCCAATTCCTTGCATCAGGGAGCAAAAAATAAAAAAACTATTAAGATATTCAGTGATTTCGCATAATTTTGCCCCAATGTTCTTTGCTGGACTGAAAATTTAAATTTCAAGGTTCTGCGCAATATAAGAAGGAATAAAGTTATAAGGGTGGAATATAAGAACATAATAATGGCATATTAGCAAATTCATATGGCAAAGGGAATAGGTGCCTTGCGGCTTAATAGGGAAGTCCGGTGAAAAACCGGCACGGTCCCGCCACTGTAATGGGGAGTCTGGCTGCGTTATGCCACTGGAGCAATCTGGGAAGGTGCGGCTAGCAATGAACCAGAGTCAGGAGACCTGCCTATTCTAACACACACCGTTATGACCTACGGAAGATAGGCAGGTGGGTAATGTAAGCACGTCTGTTTGTTTATAGTTACCTCCTGCCTGCAGGAGGTTTTTTTATTGGCGCAACAATTACGTTCGGGCATTACGACAGGGGCCTGTGCGGCAGCGGCGGCCAAAGCGGCCGTATTAGCCTGGCGCGGCATGTTTCCGGAGACTGTCGAGGTAATATCGCCGCAAGGCCGGGTTATTACGGTGCCGGTGGCAGAAGCGGCGGCCGCCGCCGAAGGGGGAAGGGCCTCGGTAGTAAAAGATGCAGGCGATGATCCGGATATTACGAATGGGGTCACGATTTGGGCGAGCGTTAAAATCGACCCTTCTTTATCGGAGATTGTCCTCCAGGCCGGTGAAGGCGTAGGAATAGTTACTAAACCAGGTTTGGCCGTACCGGTTGGACAGCCGGCGATTAATCCGGGACCGCGCACCATGATTATCCGGGCGGTGCGGGATGTATTGCCTGAGTGCGGCGCGGTTGTCACTATTTCTGTTCCGGGCGGAGAACAATTAGCAGCCCGGACGCTTAATCCCTATCTGGGGGTTGTGGGCGGTCTTTCGATCATTGGCACAACCGGTATTGTTGAACCTATGTCCGAGGAGGCTTTCAAAAATTCACTTACGCCCCAAATTAGCGTAGTAAAGGCGTTAGGCTATGACAGTATTGTTTTCGTTCCCGGCAAAATGGGGCAGGAATATGCCGTCAAACGCTATGGTCTCCCGGGTGATGCGGTAGTACAGACCAGCAACTTTATCGGTCACATGCTGGAAAGTGCGGTGAGTCATGGCTTAAAACAGGTATTGCTCATTGGTCACCTCGGTAAGATCGTTAAAGTGGCGGCCGGTATCTTTCATACCCACAACCGGGTAGCCGATGGGCGGCTGGAGACCATTGCCGCCTATTTGGCGGCAGGCGGGGCGCCGGTTTCGGTAATCAGGGAAATTCTCGCTTGCAATACGGCCGAAGCGGCTGTTACCATCATTGAAAACGGAGGTTTTACGTCCGTGTATCAGGTGCTCGCCGAACGGGCTAGTACCCGCGCCCAGCGATACGTTTTCGGCGAATTAACAGTGGGAACGGTAATTCTTACACTGAAAGGCGAAATGCTGGGGTTAGACAATAACGCACGCAAGATAGGAGGCGATTTAGGGTGGAATATAAAATAATTGTCGTTGGTATCGGCCCGGGATCGCCCGACTATTTGCCACCGGTGGCCAAAAGAACCATTGACAGCGCCAAAGTAGTGGTGGGGAGCAGGCGGGCGCTGGCCGCTTTTGCGCCGCCAACGGCCCGGACATGGATAATTGATAAGGATGTTGAAGGGACAATCGCCTATATCCGCACCGAGCTTGACCGGTGCGATGTCGTCGTGATGGTGTCGGGTGACCCTGGGTTTTATAGTTTGCTCGCGGTACTGCGCCAGGTTTTTGGCGCGGAAAGATTAACAGTAATTCCCGGTATTAGCTCGGTTCAACTGGCCTTTGCTAAAATAGCCGATATTTGGCAAGATGCCATTTTAACTAGCTTGCATGGACGGCAGGCGCCTGCCGAAACATTGCGCTACACTCCTGGCAAAAAATTGGGGATTTTGACCGATGCGGAGCATAGTCCCGCTTATATTGCGAGTTTGCTAACTGACCTCGGTTGGCCGGCGACGGCGACGGTACATCTGTGTGCGAATTTGTCTTATGAGGATGAAAAAATCGTCAGGCTTAGCCTGGCAGAAGCAAAGCTAATCACAGGTTTTACCCACTGTGTAATGGTGGTGGCGGCGTGAAGCGTTATTTTCCAGGCATTGCCGACGAAGAGTTTATTCGGGGCGATGTGCCCATGACCAAGCAGGAAGTTCGCATTGTTGCCTTGGCAAAAGCGAAAATTGCCAGCGGCAATACGGTTATTGACATCGGGGCAGGTACAGGTTCCCTGAGTGTGGAAGCGGCCTTTCAAGTTAAAGAAGGGCGGGTATTCGCGATTGAACGGGATGGGAATGGTGTTGACTTAATCAGGCAAAATGCCCGCCGCTTCGGGCGGGAGAATATTACGGTTATTCAGGGAAACGCCCCTGAGGCTATGGCTGGACTGCCGCTGGCCGATGTTATATTTGTCGGTGGCAGCGGCGGTAATCTGCCGGCAATACTACAGCGGTGCGACTGTTTGCTGCGGCCGGGCGGGCGGATGGTTATCATGGCTGTGACTGTCGAAACGCTCTACAGCGCCCTTCACTTTTTGCGCGAAAAACCAGATTATGCAACCGAAGCCTGTGGGGTGCAGGTTACGCGTATCCGTTCTGCAGGAGCTGCCAATATGTTTCAAGCGCTAAATCCCGTCTATATTATTGCGGGAACAAAAGGAGGAGACCATGAACTTACGAACTAGTTCTTCGGAGGTTTACAGGCCAACGGTTTCAACCGCTAAACAACGGGGCAAACTTTTTGGTATCGGGGTGGGGCCGGGAGCGCCTGATCTGCTCACTCTCCGGGCAATAGAAATTTTAAAATCTATTAATGTTGTATGCATTCCCCGTTCTAAGGCAGATAACGATAGTCTCGCCTTAACGGTCGCCGGCAAATATATACCGGCCACGGCGGAAATTATGGAAGTGGCCACGCCGATGACGCGGGACCGGCAAGTGCTCGAAGCCGAATGGCGGCGCGGAGCGGAAAAAATTGCCGCAAAGCTGAATGAAGGTTTGAACGTAGCTTTTATAACGATCGGGGATGCCATGCTGTTCAGTACATATACATATTTGCTTAAAAAGGTATGCCAGTTATTGCCTGACATTGAGGTCGAGAGTGTACCTGGCATTACCTCCTTTGCTGCTGCCGCGGCGCACTTAAATACCGCATTAGCCGAGGGAAATGAAAAGCTGGCCATAATACCGGCTGTCGACGATCCAGGGCAATTACGGGAAGTTTTACGGCTTTTTCCTAATGCTGTATTGATGAAAGTGGCCGGCCAGTATAACGAAATCGTGGACGTGCTGACAGATATGGGACTTAAGGACAGTGCCGTTTATATCAGTCGGCTGGGTTATCCCGACCAGTTTGTTACTGATGACCTGGATAGCATGAGACAGAAAAAACGGGATTATTTATCTTTAATTCTGGTGAAGCAGGGAGGCTTTTAAATGAAGGTTTATATTATCGGCGCCGGGCCGGGTGATCCGGAACTCATTACCGTTAAGGGTCGCCGGTTGCTTGCCGAGGCTGATGTTATTATCTACGCCGGTTCCTTAGTAAACCCTGCCCTGCTGCAGTATGCGAAAGCGGGAGCCCAAATTCATAATAGCGCATCCATGACTTTGGACGAAGTCATCACAGTCATGGAAGAGGCGGTAGCGATGGGGAAGAAAGTAGTGCGGCTTCACACGGGCGATCCGAGTATCTATGGTGCCATTCAAGAACAGATGGACGTACTGGCGGCAAAAGGCATCGAGTATGAAGTAGTGCCTGGTGTGAGCTCCTTCCTGGCAGTAGCGGCCGCTTTAAAACGGGAGTATACGCTGCCCGAAGTTAGCCAAACAGTGATTATTACCCGGCTGGAAGGGAGAACACCGGTGCCGGCCAAGGAAAAATTGGCGAGTCTCGCCAGTCATAATGCAACCATGTGCATTTTTTTGAGTGTTCATATGTTGGAAGCGGTAGTGGCCGAACTTATCGCCGGCGGGTATCCGCCAGATACGCCAGTAGCGGTAGTGCAAAAAGCATCCTGGCCCGATGAGAAGATTTTGCGGGGAACGCTGGCTACGATTGCTTCAATTGCGGCGGAGGCAGGAGTTGACCGTACGGCCATGATTGTGGTCGGAAAATGCCTTGATGGCAAGTACGCTTTGTCCCGTCTCTATTCGCCTGACTTTGGGCATATGTTCCGGGAGGCAAAATGAAACTTGCAATTATATCTGTAACGAACAAAGGTGCTTTTCTCGCTGAAAGGTTGGCTAACGCCTTGGGGCGGCCCGTTGACGTCTATGCAAAAGCTGGCCGCAATCCGCAGGGGATTCCGCAGGTTTATGACTGTCTGCGCGACCTTGTAGATAAGGTTTTTCACCAGTATGACGGGTTGATTTTTATTATGGCTACCGGGATTGTCGTCCGCGTGCTGGCCCCCCATATCCACGATAAGCGGTTTGATCCGGCGGTTGTCGTAGTCGACGAAGCTGGCGAACACGCCATCAGTTTACTGTCAGGCCATATCGGCGGCGCCAATGATCTTGCCAGGTTAGTAGCCAATGCTATCGGTGCCAGACCGGTCATTACCACCGCGACTGATGTGTCCAATCTGCCTGCCGCCGATATCTTGGCCGTAAAACTGGATTTAACCATTGAACCTTTTGATCAGCTTAAACATATCAATGCGGCAATTGTCAATGGCAAACAAGTAGCCTTTTTTATCGACCAGACCCTTGCCAATGCCAGCCATTATATCCACTTGGCGGCAGAGATGGGGGTAGTCTTGCGCAACATGGGGGAACTGGTTTATACCGATAAATATGACGCGGCCGTAGTCATTACCGACAAGGAGCTTTATATGGTAAAGCCCCATGTCTATCTCCGGCCGGCGACGCTGGCGGTAGGCATTGGCTGCCGTAGGGGAACGACCAGTGCCGAAATTTTGACGGCCCTCGGCGACGCCTGCCGTAAAATCGGCCGGAGCATGAAAAGCATTGCGGTTATTGCCAGCTCAGTTGTCAAGCAGGATGAGGTCGGCCTGCTCGCGGCCGTGCAGCAGCTTGAGGTACCTTATGAATTTTTTACCAACGAACAATTGCAGCAGTGCATCGATAAACACAGGTTGGAAACATCAAGATTTGTAGAAGAAAAGATTGGAGTGGGGAATGTATGCGAACCGGCGGCGCTGTGCGGGGGTCAGACGCAAACGCTTTTATTGCCCAAAACGGTATATCCCAATGTAACAGTGGCCATCGCCGAGGTCAAATATCGGTGGTGGGAATAGGACCCGGTCATCTTAGCGACATGAGTCCGCGGGCGCGGGAAGCCCTGGTGGCGGCTGAGGTGGTAGTAGGCTATGACACATATTTAGAACTTGTCCGGGAACTTTTAGCGGACAAAGAGGTTATCGGTACGGGGATGATGCGGGAAATAGAACGGTGCCAGGTCGCCGTCGATCAGGCGATTGCCGGTAAACGGGTAGCGGTTGTATCCAGCGGTGACCCGGGAATTTACGGCATGGCCGGGCTGGTGCTGGAACTGGCGCTGAAAGCGCCGGCCGATGTGCGGCCTGCCGTCGACATTATTCCCGGTATTAGCGCTGTAGGGGCAGCGGCAGCTCTCTTGGGCGCGCCGCTCATGCATGATTTCGCGGTTATTAGCTTAAGCGACTTGCTAACTCCTTGGGAAGTCATTCGTAAACGGACGGAAATGGCCGCTGCCGGCGATTTTGTTATTGCCCTTTATAACCCGAAAAGTACGCGGCGGGTCAGCCAAATTGAGGAAGTGCGGGAAATTGTTCTTCGTCACCGGCCGGCTGCCACCCCTGTTGGCATTGTTCATCATGCTTCCCGTCCGAAGGAAAAAGTAGTTTTGTCCACGTTAGCTGATTTTACCAAAGAGTTCATTGACATGTTTTCGCTGGTGATCATTGGGAACAGCCAGACTTATGTAAAGGATGGCCGGATGATTACACCCCGGGGGTACCGGCTGTGATTTTGGTTCTTGCCGGAACACAAGACGGGCGGGAGCTGGCTGCGCTACTGGAGCGCGCTGGGTTTTCCGTGCTTGTGTCAGTAGTGAGCGGCTATGGCCGGGATTTGGCCCAGCAAACGGGCTTGTTTGTGCATACCGGTCCGCTGGATAGGGATGGATTGTATAACTTGATTCGTACTCGCGCGATAAAGCTAGTAGTTGATGCCAGCCATCCCTATGCCGCCGGTGCGTCCGAAAACGCCATCGCCGCCTGTCAACGCGCTGGTGTTCCTTACCTGCGTTATGAACGGCCTGGTACGCCGCTGCCGCGCTACGAAAGACTGTACGTTGCGGATAATGCGGCAGCAGCGGCGCGAATGGCGGCTCAATTGGGACGAACAATTTTTCTCACTGTTGGTAGCCGGGCGTTGGCGTTATTCAAACAGGAACCGTTGCTCCGTAGTCACCGGCTTGTTGCCCGCGTGCTGCCTGACCCTACTGTCATGGCCGAATGCTTGCAGCTTGGTTTTAGTCCGCGTGATATTATTGCAATGCAGGGGCCTTTTTCCCACGAACTCAATGTCGCCATGTTTCGCGACTGTGGTGCAGAGGTCGTCGTTACCAAAAACAGTGGCGCGATCGGCGGCACGGATACCAAGTTTTCCGCGGCAATGGAGCTTGGATTGTCGCTGGTGGTTATCGACCGGCCGCGTATTGATTATGGCCGTAAGGCATCATCGCCGGCAGAGGTTTTAGATTATCTACGGGAGGAATTATGATGAATATAGGGATTGTGGTGCTTGGCCATGGTAGTCGCGCCAGTGTGGGCGAGGCCAACCAAGTGGTTTTTCAGGTTACAGATATGGTAAAAGCGCGGGCAGGTCATGACTTAGTGGAAACGGCAATCATGAACCGCAAGTCCGGACTGCAGGACCTCCCCGGGGCGGTAAGGAAGTTAATAGCGCGGGGGGCGCGACGGGTGATTATTGTACCTATGTTTTTTGCTAACGGTATGCATATTCAAAGCGATATTCCCGAGGAAATCAATGCTCTCAAACAGGAGTTCCCCGATGTAGCAATAACTATGACGCCGCATATCGGCGCCGACCCCCGTATTGCTGATATTTTAATGGAGCGTGTGCAGGAGGTCTTATGATTGAATTTTTGACTGACCCAATAGCCATTGAGTCTCGCAGTATGGATATTATCGCTCCGTATCTTCGCGATTTGAACTTGTCGCCCCAGGAAATCAAGTTGTTTTCACGGATTATCCACGCGGCGGGCGATCCCGATTATGCTCGTATTATCCGGATTCACCCTGAGGCCATTCATGCCGGCTGTACGGCCTTAAAAGCAGGATGCCACATTTTTACCGACGTCGAAATGGTGCGTACCGGCATCAACAAGCGCAAGTTGGCAGAGTATGGGGGCGAAGCGCATTGTCTTGTCGCCGACAATGAAATTGCCCGCCTAGCGAAAACGCAGGGCATCACCCGCGCGATGGCGGCCATTCGCGCCTTTGGCCAGCGGCTTAATGGCGCCATTGTCGCCATCGGTAACGCGCCAACCGCGTTGTTTGAAATTTTTCGTTTAATGGAACAGCAGGAGATTAGACCGGCTTTGATTATCGGCGTACCCGTTGGGTTTGTCGGTGCCGCTGAAGCGAAGGAGCTTTTAATAGCCAAGTCCCCTGTCCCGTATATTACGGTTATCGGCAACAAAGGCGGCAGTCCTATAGCCGCGGCGGCCGTTAATGCACTTCTTTACATGTTGGATGCATGATGGGTATTGCACTGCAAAAGGGAAAAGTCTACGTTTATACTGGCGATGGCAAAGGCAAGACCACTGCTGCTTTGGGCATGGGTCTGCGCGCGGCAGGTAACGGTGAACGCGTTGTCATGGTCCAGTTTCTAAAGGGTACGGGATATACGGGGGAGTTATTCGCTGCGCCCAATTTTGACGGGCGGTTTATTCTCCGCCAATTCGGGTTCGGTTGCCCAGATGCAGTCGAAATTCGCATGGGTATAAAGGTGTGCTGCAAATGCGGTCGCTGCTTCCGGGAAAACCGTAACCCTGTCCACGGCTTTGTCGACCGCGCCTTTGAATATGCGGCAGACGTTATTACCGCTGGTGCCGCCGATATGGTCATATTGGATGAAATTAGTCATGCCGTGAACCGCGGCCTGCTGCCGGTCGCTAAAGTAATAAAGCTGATCAGTCTGCGGCCGGAAAAGATGAAGCTTGTTTTGACAGGAAGAAAGATGCCGGCAGAAATACTAAATCTTGCCGATAGCATAACAATTTGCCAAGCCGTTAAACACCCCATGGCGCAGGGCATCGACGCCAGGCGCGGCGTGGAATATTAGGGGGATCGTGCATGACTTATTTTCAAATACCGCGGCTTGTCATTGCCGGCACGCATAGCGGGGTCGGCAAGACGACAATTGTGACCGGTCTGCTGGCGGCGCTGGCCCGGCGCGGTCTTAATGTTCAATCTTATAAGGTCGGTCCCGATTATATTGACCCTGGCTATCACGCACTGGCCAGCGGGAAGCGGGCGCATAACCTTGATACATGGCTGATGCCACCGGAGGAAATGGTTCGCCTGTTTGTAAAGACGGCAAGCGGTTGCGAGCTGGCCCTTATCGAAGGGGTTATGGGGCTGTATGACGGCGGCCGAGGTGGGGTCAGCAGTACGGCGGCCATTGCCAAAAGGCTCGATGCTCCGGTAATACTGGTTATTGACGCCAAATCTATGGGCGAAAGCGCTGCCGCCATTGCGCTCGGTTATAAACTGTATGACCAAGATATCCGGTTGGCCGGGGTAATTGTCAATCGCCTTGGCTCGGAAACGCACCGCACCATGGTGGCCGAAGCATTTTCGCGTCTGGGTATTCCTTTGCTCGGCGCTGTTTTTCGCGATAACCGGCTGTCGACGCCGCAGCGGCATCTCGGGTTAACACCGGTAACTGAGCACGACGCGCGGAAAACGGTCGACGTTATGGCGGACCGGATGGCTGAACAAATCGCAGTTGATGAATTGATCAATCTGGCTAAGCAGGCTCCGCCCCTGGTCGCGCCATTGGATAATTATCGTTGCGACAGGGGACAGGTACGGATCGGCGTGGCCCAGGATGAGGCATTTTCCTTTTACTATCCGGAAAGTTTAGAGGTTTTGACTGCGCAGGGAGCGGAACTGGTAGAGTTCAGCCCGCTATATGACCAATTTTTACCGCCCGTCGACGGACTAGTCCTAGGCGGTGGTTTCCCAGAAATGTTTTTGGAGCGGCTTGCGGCCAACCGCCCGATGCGTGATGCTATTTTCCGGGCTGGTAAAGACGGCATGCCCATTTATGCCGAGTGTGGCGGTTTGATGTATTTATGTAGACAAATTTCCGGGTTTGGTGGTCAAGCCTTTGATATGGTGGGATTAATTCCAGCCGTGTGCGAAATGCAGTCAAACCTGCAAACGGTTGGATACGTGGAGACAAGGGCGCTCCACGATACTGTATTATGTTTGGCCGGTGAGAAGCTGCGGGGCCATGAATTCCACTTTTCCCGCATGGTTCCCGACGACCACACGGGTTTTCCCTGGGCTTTCGAATTTACGAAAGTACGCACGGGTACAACCTACCGCGGGGGTTTTGCGACAGATAATATCCTGGCTTCTTACCTGCATATTCATTTTGCCGGCAATAGGTTGGCGGCCGGAAGGTTCATCGAACGGTGCATTAAGTTTAAAGGACGTGACAGACATGCGAAGTAAAATTGTGCTGGTTACCGGCGGCGCCCGCAGCGGCAAAAGTACTTTTGCCGAACAGTACGCCGCCGCGGCGGGCGGACCGGTGGCCTATATTGCGACCGCGCAAGTCGGTGATGAAGAAATGCGGCTAAGGGTAGAACTTCATCAGCGTCGCCGGCCGGCCGAATGGCTTACGATCGAAGCCCCTGCCGATGCGGACCGGGCAATTGCTCAGGCCGCCCAAACGGCTAAGGTAGTGCTATTTGATTGTCTGACGCTTTATACCAGCAATCTGCTTTTGGCCGCCGCGACATTGACCGAGCCGGCCGAGCGCCACCGGTACATTATCGACGCCATTGATAAACTGATTGCGGCAGCGCAGGCCAGTCAAGCGACCGTAATTTTTGTTACCAATGAAGTGGGCATGGGGATAGTGCCAGATAATGCTCTTGCCCGTGAGTACCGCGATGTAGCCGGTAAGGTCAACCAACGGGTGGCCGCGGCCGCTGACGAAGTATACCTGGTAGTTAGCGGCTTAGCGGTAGATATTAAACAGTTGGCCCTTAGGACAGGGGGAAGGTAAATGGCTAAAACGATTATGCTGCAGGGAACGGGTTCGCATGTTGGGAAAAGCATCCTGACTACCGCTTTATGCCGTATCTTCCGCCAGGATGCTATGCGTGTTGTGCCCTTTAAGGCCCAGAATATGGCCCTTAATTCGTATGTAACAAAAACAGGCGGTGAAATGGGACGGGCCCAGGTGGTCCAAGCCGAGGCGGCGGGTCTTGAGCCTGTAGTAGAAATGAATCCGGTACTGCTAAAACCGACCGGCAACGCGTGTTCTCAGGTAATTGTTCTTGGTCGGCCGGTCGGAACTATGTCGGCAAAGGAGTATCATTCCGGGTACAGCACGCAGGCACTGCAGGTAATTAAGGAGTGTTTACGCAAGCTTCATGCCGAGTACGACGTTATCGTCATTGAGGGGGCGGGCAGTCCTGCGGAAGTTAATCTCAAGGCCAATGATATTGTCAATATGCGTATTGCTAAACTTGCGCCGGCGCCGGTACTTTTGGTAGCTGATATTGACAGGGGAGGGGCTTTGGCGTCGGTAGTCGGTACCCTGGAACTGTTGGAACCGGATGAGCGCGATTTGGTCAAAGGTATTATTATCAATAAGTTCCGCGGCGATATAAGCCTCTTGCAGCCGGCGCTGGATTTTTTGGAACAAAAGACAGGCAAGCCGGTGGTTGGTGTAGTACCTTATCTTGAACACTTGGGAATCGACGACGAAGATTCGGTTTCCCTTGATGATAAACGGCCGGACGGCAGGGGTGAGGTTGAAATCGCTGTACTTCGCCTGCCGAAGATTTCCAATTTCACCGATTTTGATGCCTTGGCGAGTGAAGCGGGTGTTACCGTCCGCTATGTGCGACAGGGTGAGCCGCTTGGCAAGCCGGATCTTATTGTACTGCCGGGCAGCAAAAATACCACCGAGGATCTGTTGTATCTGCGCCGCAGTGGCTATGACCGGGAAATCCTTCGGCTGGTAGACGCAGGCACACCGATTGTCGGTATTTGCGGCGGTTATCAGATGCTGGGACGGGAAATTCGCGACCCATACCGCACCGAATCGGATAATGAGCGGGTGGACGGACTGCGCCTGCTTGATACCGTCACGACTTTTGCCCCGGAAAAAATTACCCATCAGGTAACGGCGCGCTGCATTAGCCATGGCTTTTTGGGCTTGGGACATGACGAAACCGACCTGCAGGGCTATGAAATCCATATGGGCCGTACGGAGTTTACGGGCCCGGTCCAGCCGGCCTTTATCATTACCAGCCGTTCCGGAAAGCCCTGCTATCATGCTGACGGTGTGGTACGGTCTGACGGTCTGGTTATGGGAACCTACATTCATGGTATTTTCGATAATGACAAATACCGCCGGGCCGTGGTTAACGCACTGCGGGTGCGAAAAGGTTTGGCCCCACTGGCGACGGTCACCGATATTCAGGCAAAGAAGCAGGCCAATTACGATCGTTTGGCTGAGGTTGTCCGCAATAGTTTAAACATGGAACTTTTGTATCATATCATGGGTGTCCGGTGATGTTGAGCGGATTGGATAAATTTTTGCCGTTAATTGCAGTCGGCGTTGATGCCTTTATCGGCGATCCCCGCTTCCGATTTCATCCCGTGGTATTAATTGGCAAGCTGATTGTCAGTCTGGAGAAGGGACTTCGGCGCTCGCAGCATGCGCCCTTTACGCAAAAGCTGGCCGGGGCTGTTTTGGTAGTGAGCGTGCTTGCCATTGTTTATGGGATAACCTGGCTGATTATGAAAGTTTTGCAGGCGTGGCATCCGGTAGCGGCGCTAGCCGGGGGAGCGTTGTTATTGTCGTTTGCCATATCGCCCCGCAGTCTGGCCGAGGCTGGTCAGGAGATTTACGGCTACCTGGTGACGGGTGATTTGGCGCAGGCCCGTTTCAAGGTTGGCTGGATTGTCGGGCGGGATACCGACAAACTGGATGAAGCTGAAATAACCAGGGCAACGGTAGAAACGATTTCAGAGAATATTGTCGACGGCGTCGTTTCCCCCTTGTTTTACGCTGCTATCGGCGGAGTACCGCTCGCTTTTCTGTATCGAGCGGTGAATACGCTCGACTCGATGGTAGGTTATAAGAACGAAAAATATCGTAATTTCGGCATGGTTGCCGCGCGAACAGACGATGTGTTTAATTACCTGCCGGCACGCCTGACAGGTATTTTTATCATTATTGCCGCGTGGCTGCTGCGGTTTGACGCATGGGGGGCTGCTAAGACTATTTGGCGCGACGCGGCCAAACACCCCAGCCCGAACAGTGGCATAGCTGAGGCAGGTGCGGCTGGGGCTCTGGGAATTCGGTTGGGCGGGTTAAACTACTATGGCGGTATTCCTTCCTTCCGACCCTACATGGGGGAGGCGAAAAGCCCTTTGGCGCCTTGTCACATAAAACAAACGATACGGATAATGTATTTGGTTACGTTTTTAACGGTGATTTTTTTGTTGTTGGTTATATGGTAATACCGAGGAGGTTAATACGAATTGGAACTATTACAGCAAACCATTCATAACATTCCTCCCGTAGATCACCAAGCTGCTGCTGCGGTAAAACGCCGCTACGACAGTCTGACCAAGCCGCAAGGCAGCCTTGGCGAGTTGGAAACGCTCGTGGCCAACTATGCCGGCATGACGGGCGAACCGCTGCCGTCAATTCCCCGTAAGGCCATGGTCTTGATGGCAGGAGACCACGGCGTCGCCGTTCACGGCATAAGCGCCTATCCCCAGGAAGTAACCGTACAAATGGTTTATAACTATTTGTCAGGGGGAGCAGGAGCCAATGTGCTCGCTCGTCACGCCGGCGCCGATATGTTTATTGTTGACGTGGGAGTTCGCGTGGATCTTAAAGAACACCCCCGTCTTATCAACCGTAAGATTGCCTATGGTACCGAAGACTTCACCCGGGGGCCGGCAATGAGCCGCGAGCAGGCCGTGAAAGGCCTTGAGGTAGGAATCGAAATTGCCAACATGTGTATCGACCAAGGGTATGGGCTTTTTGCGCTGGCGGAAATGGGAATTGGCAATACTACGGCCACGGCGGCTATTGCCAGCGTTTTTACCGGTCTGCCGCCCGAGCTCGCAGTGGGGCGCGGTTCAGGCATTGGCGACGGCCGGTTGAAAGTTAAACTACAAGCCGTGCAGCAAGCCTTGAAGGTTAACAAGCCAAATCGTGACGATGCTCTGGATGTTCTCAGTAAACTTGGGGGCTACGATATTGCCGGTCTGGCCGGCGTTATTCTCGGAGGAGCCGCTCGGCGGGTACCTACCGTTGTGGATGGCGTTATTGCTACAGGAGCGGCCCTTATCGCTGCCAGCTTAGCGCCCGCAGCGAGAAACTATATGATTGGCTCGCACCTTTCCGCAGAACCTGCTCATGGCAAGATGCTTGAAGTTTTAGGCCTTCGGGCGGTGCTTGATATGGGGATGCGGTTAGGTGAAGGGACTGGGGCTTGTCTAGCCATGACACTACTTGACGCTGGCATCAAACTTCTCCGGGATATGGCTACTTTTGAGGAGGCCGGCGTTGCAACAGCCGAACCAAAATGATGAGTGACTTTTTTATCGCCCTCCAGTTTTTGACCCGGCTGCATATTGTTCGGCAAAATACATGGTCGCCGGAAGAATTCGGCAGCAGCGTTAAGTATTTTCCTTTAGTCGGAGCGGTTATCGGCAGTATGCTTGCCGTGCTTGACAGTGTTGTTAATGCCTATTTGCCGGCTCATGTTTGGACCGCAATGTTGGTCGTTATCGGTCTTGTTCTGACCGGCGGGCTGCATGGCGACGGATTTATGGACACTTTTGACGGCCTTTTTTCCGGCAGGACGCCTCAGCGAATGCTTGAAATTATGAAAGACAGCCGGGTCGGGGCCAACGGTGTTATGGCCTTTGGCGCGCTGCTGCTGCTGAAATGGTCGATGCTGCTGGATATCGACGCCTATTCCCGGCCCATAGCGCTTTTTATCGCCCCTGTTATCGGCCGCATGGCCATGGTAATCGGTATTACTATTTTTCCTTACGCCCGGCCGGAAGGAATAGGCAAGGCTTTTGCCCAATACGCCGGGAAAAGGGCTTTGTATATAGCCACTGTCTTTACCCTGCTTTTGATTATCCCGTTCGGTCGGGCCGCCGTTTTTAGCCTGGTGGCAGGACTTGTTTTCGCTGTACTGTTTGGCCGCTATGTCACCCGGATAATTGGCGGTCTTACCGGCGATATCTACGGGGCTATAACAGAAATGACCGAAGCTTTGACCCTTTTTGTCTTTATAATATGTATAGAAATGGAGTTATAGCCATGGAAAGAATAAACGCTACAATTGCCAAAATAGAGCCTTTGGATAACGATGTCATGACCAGGGTTCAACTCCGGTTGGATAACTTGACTAAACCGTTGGGGAGCCTAGCCGCCCTCGAAGAAAGGGCTAAGCAGCTAGCTGGAGCGCTGCGCCAAGAACGACCGCCACTACCCAAAAAAGCGGTCATATTGATGGCGGCCGACCATGGGGTTGCTGCTGAAGGGGTTAGTCTTTATCCACAGGAAGTAACGGAACAGATGATTTATAATTTTATAAAAGGTGGGGCCGCGATTAATGTGCTGGCACGCCACGCCAACGCCGAACTCGTGTTAGTTGACGTTGGCGTCCGAGCTAATTTGCCCGCTGATTTGCCCATCCAACACCGCAAAGTAGCGGCAGGAACCGCTAACATGCGCTTTGGGCCGGCCATGAGTCAGGAACAGGTCGTTCAAGCGCTTCATGTCGGCCTGGATGTGGCCAACGCCGTTATCGACAAGGGGGTTCAGGTTATCGCCCTTGGCGAAATGGGAATTGGCAATACGACGGCCAGTTCGGCTTTAACGAGCGTTTTAACCGGTAGAGCCCCCAATGAGGTAGTCGGCATGGGTACGGGGATTAGTTCAAAACTGTTGATGCATAAGATTAAAGTAGTAGAGGAAGCTATCGCGGTCAACCGGCCGGACCCTAAGAATGTTTATGATGTTTTGGCAAAGGTGGGCGGGCTGGAGATTGTCGCCTTGACTGGCGTAATTTTGGCAGCGGCCGCACGGCGAGTGCTGGTAGTACTTGATGGGTTCATTTCATCTGCTGCGGCGCTTGCGGCTTATCGTCTCACCAGCCGTGTTCAGCCCTATCTGGTTGCAGCTCACCTATCGGCCGAACCAGGTCACAAAGTTATTTTAGAACATTTGAACCTTAAGCCCATGCTAAAACTCAGTATGCGGCTTGGCGAAGGTACAGGCGCTGCCCTCGGGTTAACGCTAGTGGACGCCGGCGTTAAGGTTCTCAATGAAATGGCGACCTTTGACGAGGCGCGCGTGGCCTATGCCTTACAAGATTTGCCGGTAACATGACTGAACTAATATAAAAAGTGGGCGAAGAGACGCTATGGGTGTAAAAGTTAGAGCCCCCGGTACCTGCGGGGAACTGGTCCAAGGCACGATCGACGGGGTAAATTTCCTAATCACTTGTCCGGTAGATCTCTATTCAGAAGTGGAAATTACTTGCGACGGCCGGTCGCACCAGAATGCCGGGAACAAGACACTGACCGCCGTGCGGAAAACGCTCGAGTTTCTTGGCCATGGCGATGTTAGGGTAAGAGTCAGGGTACGTTCTGATCTTCCCATTGGCAAGGGAATGGCTTCGAGCAGCGCCGACATTAGCGCCGCCTGTCAGGCTGCCGCCTTATTTGCCGGCAGGAGCTTGACTCCTGATCAAATTGCTGATATTGCGCTCAGTATTGAACCAACGGACGGCCTTTTCTATCCGGGTATTATGATGATGGATCATGTCTACGGTCGCATCCGCCGTTTTCTGGGCATGCCGCCAGCGCTTTTCATTGCTGTTTTCGACGTGGGTGGAGAAGTAGATACCGAGTATTTTAATCGGCGCAGTGATCTGGCTATTTTAAATGCTGCCAAGGAAAAACAGGTACGGCAGGCCTTGGATTTAGTCCGGCGTGGCTTGGAGACGGGTGATAGTTCTCTTATTGGACAGGGGGCAACCATTAGTGCCATAGCCAACCAAGCCATTCTTTATAAGCCTTGTCTCGAAACAATCGTTGAAATAACTGCGCGTTTTGGCGCGGTGGGGGTAAATGTCGCGCATAGCGGCACTGTCCTTGGCGTCCTGTTTCCGGCAGACAGGAAAGCGGCCATTGGCCCTTGCGTGAATGCTGTTCTGGCAGCGTGTCCGAGTATAACTTTCTTTAGAACGGTTCGGCTTATTGCCGGTGGCCTTACGATTGTGAGGGATTAGTATATGGTACAGGAAGGTTACTATGAACATGGGGGGAATATTTATGCAGCCGCCCGCCTAATGGGCGAAAAAGTGGGACAATTTCTTGATTTCAGCGCCAATATTAACCCCTTTGGTCTGCCGGTTAGCGTGCGGAAGAGTTTATTGGACGGCATCGACGATGTTGTGAACTACCCCGATGCAGAAGCATGGGCGTTAAAGGAAGCCATTAGCCGGCATTACGGCGTTCCTATCGAGGAAATTACGGTTGGGAATGGGGCGGTGGAACTGCTCTATGTGCTTTGCCATGCCGTTCGTCCCCAACGGGTGATGGTTGCAGCGCCTACGTTCAGTGAATACGAACGAGCGGCTCGCGCGGCAAAAGCCGATGTCTGCTATCTACCGCTTTCACCGGATGAAGGATTCGCCCTTCCGGTAGCCAATATTATTTCCGCCCTCCCGTTTATTGATATGGTCTTTGTCGGGAATCCCAACAACCCGACCGGGACGGTGCTGACGGCGGCTGAACTGGAACCGCTGCTTTACGCCGCAGCCAAAAAAAATGTTGCGGTCGTTGTCGACGAGTCTTTCATTGATTTTCTTTTTAATGATGACATATATACCTGTCGCACTTTGCTCGCTCGCTACCCTAATTTGGTTGTTCTTCACTCGCTTACTAAGTTTTATGCTATCCCAGGGCTCCGGTTGGGGTTTGCGCTGACTGCTCCCCGGTTGGCTGCTATCATGCATGCCAGCAAAGATCCATGGAACGTCAATGCCTTGGCCCAGGCCGCCGGTGTCGCCGCCCTGCAGGATAAAGAGTACCGCAGTAAGAGCCGCCAATATGTAGCTGCCGCCAAGAAGGCTTTATACGATGGGCTGGCCCAAATACCCGGACTGAAGCCCTTTCCGCCGGCAGTCAATTTTATTCTTGTCGACGTGGCCGGAACGGGGATGACGGCGGCTGCGTTGCGGAAAGCTATGATGGAGGAGCATGTATTAATTCGCGATTGCAGCAACTATCCCGGTTTGACGCCTTATTATGTACGTGTGGCCGTGAGAAAAGAGGAAGAAAATAACCAGCTGCTGCGAATTCTGGCGACAGTATGCGGGGGACGGAATGACTAAGGTTATATTGGTTCGCCATGGCCAAACGAGATGGAATCTGGAACAAAAATATCAGGGACATACGGACATCGAATTGACGGAATTGGGAATCAGGCAAGCGCAACTGGTGGCCGAACGCTTGGCGAGTGAGAACGTTGCCGCCGTATTTGCCAGCGACTTAAGCCGGGCGTACAAAACGGCCGAATTTATCGCTGCCAAACATGGCTTGCCCGTGGTTAGCGTACCAGCGCTGCGGGAAATACGTTTCGGCGCGTGGGAAGGGCTGACCTATGACGGCATCAATAGCCAGTGGCCGGATATTATGAAAAAACTATATACCCACCCGGACGATGTGGTAATTCCGGGTGGGGAGACATTTCGGGAACTTAAGGCTCGTGCCGAGGGGGCTATCGAACGTATTGTAAGTGAACATCCCAACCAGACGATTGTAGTTGTATCCCATGGCGGCACAATACGTACCCTTTTGTGCGCCGCTTTAAATATACATCTTAATTATGTATGGAATATCCGGCAGGATAATACTGCGGTGAATATCATTGAGTATTACCGCGATCGTGCTGTTGTCACCTTGGTGAATGATGTACATCACCTAAAAGGACTCTAGTTTCCGTCCCGGGACGAAAATATAGGTGGCCTTGGCGCTTTACGGCAGCAGGGTTTTATTACAGAAAAGGAGTATATAAAATCATAGTACACAGTAGTAACCCGCGGGGGTTGAAAGAGCATGTTCCAAAACATTAGTCATACAGTCCAGACTTTTTTTCAGGGTTATATTGAAGCCGGTGCGCCGTTAGCCTTTTTTTACGCCTTATTATGGATACCATCCCTCATCTTATTATTAGGATTGCACTACTATGGGACTCAGAACCAACTGCCGCCTAAATGGAGGATCCTCAAAATTATCTGCCTTTGTATTGTTCTGTCTGCTCCGGTGGGTTTCGCGCTAGCCGCTCAATCCTTGCGTTCTTGTGCTAGATAGGATTAGCGGCTATACAAGAGCATAAAAAAGCTTTACCGGCTTAATTTAATTTAGTTTATTGAGAACAGCCTTAATTCTTATTGATCGGACTTGAGCGCGGTCATTGTCTCATGGTATTATACATCCTGCTGATACGGAATATGCCTGGGATGTTCGTTAGCCTTGAGTTATGTTCAACCTACGGAATGACATCGGGAATCCGATGGCGTGTGGCTGCCAAGCCTCCTTTGAGTGGAAGGCAAAAGCACGTCTTAGGATGCCCACCTGCGAGAAGCGGGTTTCGAACATATTAAGGTGACGGCATCGCGGGCTAATTTACATATAGATGAACTGAAGCGGAAGTCATCCGTTTCAGTTTTTTGCTTTTTAGGGCTAAGTCTAAGTGTTATTAAGCATGCGATTAAGCATGCGGGTTTCATTTTAGTCCGGTAAATGCACGGGGATATGGGGATGGTTGTAAATAAACCATAAAGCTGTATATTAAGACGCGAGTTGACTCACAATAGCAAGAGGAATATAATGTAAATAAAATTTACGGACAAGGAGGTAAATAATGAAACTTATAGATGATTTTCTCAAATTAAAAACATGGGCCGTAGTCGGAGCGACGAATAATCGGGACAAGTTTGGTTTTAAAATTTTTCGCTTCTTGCGTGAGGCAGGGTATAAAGTGTATGCGGTAAACCCCGGCATTGCGGAAATTGAGGGCGAAAAATGCTATCCGACGCTCAGCGACCTTCCTGAAAAGCCAGATGTCGTAGACATTGTCGTACCTCCGCGCGTAGGGGAGCAGATTATGCATGAATGCGCCAAACTAAATATTAAAAATGTGTGGCTGCAGCCAGGGGCTGATGCCGAACAAGTAATCCGTACAGCGGAAACCTTAGGTCTTAATGTTGTCCATCATGCTTGCGTTATGGTTGAAATTCGCAACCGTAAAGCATAAACTAAATTGTAACCGAAGGGAGAATTAAGATGGCGAATGTTGTGAACGTCAATGAGACTAATTTCCAAGAAGAGGTGCTAGACTCATCCAAACCGGTCTTGGTCGATTTTTGGGCTCCCTGGTGCGGGTTCTGTACTAAATTATCGCCGGTATTCGATGAGTTGGCCAACGAAATGGGCGACAAGGTGAAGCTGGTCAAAGTCAATGTCGACGAAAACCGGTCTTTGGCGCAAAAGTACGGTGTGATGAGCCTGCCGACCATGATCTTGTTTAAAAATGGCGAGCCTGGCGAAAAACTGATCGGCTTCATGCCTAAACAGGCCATTGCTGCCAAGATATCACCGCTGGTATAGTTTAAAGGTGCATCGGGTTTTCCTGATGCGCCTTTTTAATTTAAGTGCGATTCATAATTGGCTTCCTCCGTGAATAGGAAATATCGTAGTAACTGGAAAGCGGAGGAAAAGCATGACGCAGCGTGTGGAGAAAAAAGCGGTGCTGGTGGGTGCGCCGAACGTAGGTAAAAGTGTTTTATTCAACAATTTCACTGGTGTGTATGTCACTGTTTCGAATTATCCAGGTACAACCGTTGATATCAGCCGGGGAATGGGAAGGTTTGACGGCAATACTTGGGAAATCATTGATACACCGGGACTGTACTCCCTTATTCCTATAACGGAGGAAGAGCAAGTTACCCGGCGGCTGCTAATTAGTGAGCGTCCTGATGTAGTCATTCATGTCATCGACGCTAAAAATATCAGGCGAATGCTCAATATGACGCTCCAATTGCTAGAGGCAGGTCTGCCGGTGATTTTGGACCTAAACATTATGGACGAAGCTGAACGCGACGGCGTTTATATAAAGCGCAGCCTGCTGGCGGAGAAACTGGGCATTCCTGTCATTGCTACGTCGGCCGTTTACCAACTGGGACTAAAAGAATTAAAAATAGCGGTTAGCCGCTACCAATATCGACAGCCCTTATTGCCCAAGTTTAGCCGGGCAATTGAGGAAGCCCTCGAACGCATCGCCGGCATGTTGATGCAGGATTACGGCATGAATAAACGAATGGCGGCACTACTAATGCTGCAGAATGATCCGGAGATGCAGAAAAAACTTCAGGAAGAGCCCCGGTTTGCATCAATTCGTGAAATTATTTGCGATTTGGCATCACGGTATCCGGACGGACTGGAGTATGCTCTGGCAGCCGAGCGGCAAGCCCAGGTCGACGAAATTTTGGCAGGTATCGTTCGGTACGGTCCAAACCGGCAGATGAGATTAGCCGACCGTATCGATAATTATGTCCGTCAACCTTTGACCGGCCTACCGTTACTGTGTCTAGTGCTGTATTTGGGGTTATACCAGTTTGTCGGTCGTTTTGGTGCAGGTTTTTTGGTCGACTGTCTGGATAAGCGGCTTTTTGCAGACTTAATAAATCCTATGGTGGAGAGGGCGGTTTTCGCTTATTTGCCCGAGGAATGGATGCGATCCCTAATCCTCGGGGATTATGGCCTTTTTACCCTCGGCGTCCGCTATGCTGTGGTCATCATCCTGCCAATTGTTGGTACTTTTTTCCTGGCTTTCGCGCTTCTTGAAGATTGTGGGTATTTGCCGCGACTGG